>CAKUMG010000215.1 GCA_934667465.1 uncultured Actinoplanes sp.
GCTGACGGCCACGTCGCCGTTCGCGGGGCTCGGTGCGGTCAAGGCGTTCAACAACCTGACGACGGTGTTCCCGCGGTTCTCGGGCGACGGGTTCGCGGCCGTGGACGGGGGATTGCGGCGGACGCTGTCGGTGCCGGCGGCGGGTTCCGTGCGTACGAAGGTGCAATTGGGGTTTGTCGTCAAGGAACTGCCGGCGTCGCTCGACGAATATGAGCGCTATCAACGGTTGTCGCCGGGCGCGGCGTTCCGGCGGCACGTGACGGACTACAACCGGTGGTGGGCGGAGAACGTGCCCTATCTGGACACGCCCGAGGACAACATCGACAAGACGCTGTTCTATCGCTGGTGGCTGATGCGGTTCAACTTCCTCGACGCGGACCTGCCGGGCAACGACTACCAGTTCCCGACGGCGATGGAGGGCGTGCTCGGCTACAACAACGCGATCGTGCTGACCACCGGGATGTTCGTCGACGACCTGAAGTACTTCCGCGATCCGGCCCGGTCCTACGGGTCGTGGATCTCGGCGGGGGAGGTCGCCAAGAGCGGCAAGTACGTCGACAACCCGGGGGATCCGGCGAACTGGAACAACAGCTACACGCAGTACATCTCCGAGGCGGGGTGGCGGTCCTATCAGCTGCACGGCGGGCCGTCGGCGCTGGCGGGCCGGCTCGCGCGGTATGCGGAGAACGACGTCAAGGGGCTGCAGAAGGCGTACGACACCGACGGGAACGGGCTCATCGAGTACAACTGGGGCGCGATGACCGGCAACGACGCCGATGCGGTGTCGTTCGACTGGCGGCCCGGTCAGCTGGACCGTACGGAGAACGCTTATCTGTACTCGAATGCGCGGGTGTCGGCGGCGGCCTATCGGGTGGCGGGAAACGCGGAGAAAGCCGCGGAGATGGAGACCTTCGCCGCGGGGATCAAGGATGCGGTGCTGCGGTATCTGTGGAACCCGGACCGGAAACTGCTGGAGCACCGGCACGTCGCCACGGACGAGCATGTGCCGTGGAAGGAGATCAACAACTATTATCCGTTCTCGGTGGGGCTGATGCCGGACACGGCCGAGTACCGGGAGGCGCTGCGGCTCTTCGCGGACGACGCCGAGTACCCGATCTTCCCGTTCTTCACGGCGAACCAGCGGGACAAGGCGGAGGCGGCCGCGGCCGGGCATCCGGGGAGCAACAACTTCTCGGTCATCAACTCGACGGTGCAGGTCCGGCTGTTCTCCTCGGTGCTGCGCAACTACAAGAACGCGTGGATGGGCGCCGAGGACTACAAGAAGCTGCTGTACTGGAATGCCTGGGCGCACTATCAGGAGAACGGCGACAACCGGTATCCCGACCAGAACGAGTTCTGGGCCGACGGGTCCGCGGCCGGGCAGAGCATCGGCTACCGCTCCTGGATCCACCACACGATCCTCGGCGCCACCAACTTCACCGTCATCGAGGACGCGATGGGCCTGCGCCCGCGCTCCGACGCGAAGATCGAGCTGGACCCGATCGACGTCGGCTGGGACCACTTCGCCGCGAACAACATCCGCTACCGCGACCGGGACCTCACCGTCGTCTGGGACCAGCCGGGCGGCGTGCAGCACTACGGCGCCGGGGTGCCCGAGGGCTATTCGGTGTTCCTCGACGGGCGGCTCGCGTTCACCGCCGACCGGCTCGGCAAGCTCGTGTACGACCCGGCCACCGGTCGCGTCACCGCGGGTGACGGCATGAAGGTGTCTTACCGTGCGCGGGCCTCGGTCAAGGCACCACAGAACGTGACCTTCGCTGGTGACGCCCGGGTGAGCGACGTGCTCGCCAAGGCGGGCGTGGCGCCGGACCGCAACGTCGCCGAGGGGCGGCCGGTGACCGCGACGGCAGGGGATCCCGCGGGTGCGGTCGACGGGACCACGGTCAACGAGCCGTTCTGGGGCACGGCGGGCTCGTCGTCGGACACGGACTCGGTGACCGTCGACCTGGGGGCGGCCCGGCGGATCGACGACGTCCGGGTGCACTTCTACAAGACGTCCACGACCGCGACGGTCCAGGGTTATGCGCCGCCGGCCCAGTTCACCGTCGAGTACGACAACGGGCGCGGCTGGGCTGCCGTGCCGGGGCAGAGCCGCGTCCCGGCGTATCCGCGCGGCAATCTGAACCAGGTCCGGTTCAAGGCGGTGACGGCGTCGCGGCTGCGGATCACGGTCGAGCACACGCCGGGGTTCCGCACGGGGATCAAGGAGATCCAGGCGTACGGGACGGGGAAGCGGGCCCCGCGGCCGGCCGACGCCCCGCCGCTGGCGGACGCGTGGCTCGACAGTTCGTACCGGCAGGCGGGATCCGTGCGGTTGATGGGGCTCGCGCAGGACGACGGCACGCCGGGCACGCCGGTGACCGCACGCTGGTCCGTGGTGTCCGCGCCCGAGGGCGGGGCGGTGGCGTTCGACGCGGCCGGCGAGCCCACGACGATCGCGCGCTTCTCGGTGGCGGGCCGTTACACGCTGCGGCTGAGCGTCGGAACTTCCTCCACGGACGTGGTGGTGGACGCGACGGCGCTGACCGAGGGGGAGATCAACGTCGCGGCCACGGCGACCGCGTCGGCGGACTTCACCGCGGGGTGGAACAGCGTGGCCGCGGTCAACGACGGCAAGCCGCCGCTGTTCTCCGGCGGTGCGCAGACCGATCTGTGGGGTACGTGGACCGGCGCCGAACCGGCCACCCGGTGGCTGCAGTACGACTTCCCGGCCGCCGTCCGCGTCGACCGGGCCTCGATCGACTTCTGGTCGGACAGCACCACGGGCGGCAGCGGCGTCGCGGTGCCCCGCTCCTGGGCGATCCAGTACTGGGACGGCGCGGCGTGGCGGGACGTGACCGGGGCGGCGGGCTTCGACCCGGCCGTGCGTGGGAGCACCAACGAGGTGACGTTCGACCCGGTCACCACGACCCGGCTGCGGGCCACGTTCCACGCGCTGCCGGACGCGGCCGGGACCGCGTACTCGGCGGTCGGGGTCTCGGAGTGGCGGGTCTTCGCCGCCGCGGCCCGCGCGATCCAGACCGTGGACGTGCGGACGGCGACCGGGGTGGTGCCGCGGCTGCCGGAGACCGTGGAGGTCATGTACGCCGACGGGGCACGGGTGCCGGCCGCCGTCACGTGGGGGCAGATCGGGCCGGAGCAGGTGGCCGCGGTCGGCGACTTCACGGTCACCGGGTTCGTGGCGGGCACGACGCTGACGGCCACCGCGCACGTGTGGGTGCGGGGCACCGATCCCGTACAGATCAACACGATCGACCCGGTCACGGTCACGACGCGGGCCGGGGTGGCGCCGGTGCTGCCCGCCGGGGTGACCGTGGGCTACAACGACGGGTCGCGGCAGAGCGGGGTGGCGGTCACGTGGGCGGCGGTGGACCCGTCCCGGTACGCCGCCGCGGGCACGTTCGAGGTGAGCGGGGAGGTGGCCGGCACCGACAAGACAGCCACGGCCACGGTCGTCGTGACGTAGGCCGGCAGAAGCAGGGCGCGCGCGCCGGGAGCTGCAGAACGGGTTCACCCTGATCGGGGTGAGCGCCAACCCGTTCCAGCTGTCGATGATCGTGAACCAGTACCTCGCGCGGCTGCGGCGGGGCGGGGGTGCGTCATGACGTCCTGCGAGGCGCTGCGGGTGGAGAACGTCGCCAAGCGGTTCGGGGCCCTGACGGCGTTGCGCGACGTGTCGCTGCACCTCGAACGGGGGGAGGTGCTCGGCGAGGGGCCGCGGGTCTGCGCTCCGATGATCACGCTGCTGCTGGTCTGCGCGGGGCGGGCGGTGGGCCCGGGGGAGCTGTCCGGGGCGGGGGCTGCCGCTCTCATCGAACGGATCGCGTGACTGGGCGCCCCTGGTCCACGTGGTCGATGAACGTGCCGACCGTGGTGGCGAAGGTGGCGGGTGCCTCCTGGGCGACGAGGTGGCCGACGTCCGGGATGGTGACGGCGGTGATGTCGCGGGCGACCTGGCGCATCGTGCGCTCGGTGAAGGGCGCGTTGACGCCGTCGACGGCCAGGACGGGGACGGTGAGCGGCCGCGACTCGGCGAGCGCGCGGGTCCGGCCGTCGTCGGTCAGGCAGGCGCGGTAGAGCCCCTCGGTGCCGCGCCAGCCGCCGGGGCGGGCGTAGGTGCGGGTGAACTCGTCGAGGTCCGTCCCGGGGAGGGGGACCGTGGTCATCATCGAGGTCGCCCACTCGAGCAGGGCGCGCTCCCGGCCGGGCAGCAGCAGCGTGGGGATGCCGGGGGCCGCCAGGAAGCCCACGTGCCAGGAGCCGCCGTGGGTGACGTCGGCGCGCTGCTCGAAGCCGTACCCCGGCAGGGTGGTCTCGACGGCCGTGAGGCTGAGGACGTCGCCGGGGTGTGCGGCCGCGAAGTGGAAGACCGGCGCGCCGCTGATGTCCTGGCAGGTCATGTGCACGGGCCCGGCGCCGAGGTGGGCGACGAGCTGGTGCAGGTCCTCGGCCAGGGTGGAGAGGTCGTAGTCAGCAGCGTCGGTGCTGGAGTCGCCGAAGCCGCGCAGGTCGACGGCGAACACGCGGTGGGTGGCGGCAAGGCGGGGGATGACGGCGTGGAAGGCCCACCAGGACTCCGGCCAGCCGTGCACGAGCAGGATCGGTGTGCCGGTGCTTCCGGCGGCGACGTAGTGCAGCGAGGTCCCGTTGATCTCGGCGGTGTGGTGGGTGATCGAGCTGCTCATGATTTCCGCTCCGGGATAGACAACCTGGTTGTCGTTAGTGTTCGTCAACCTGGTTGTCTATGTCAAGCGGGGATCTAGACTGCGGGCATGTCATCCCGTTCCGGCGCCGAGCTGGCCCTGTTGCTGCTGGGCAGCTACCGCAACCTGGTCGACGAGGTGGTCCGGGAACTGGCGGCCCGCGGGTTTCCCGACGCCCGGCCGTCGCACGAGTACGCGCTGCGTGCCATCCAGTCCGGCGCGGACAATGCCTCGGAGCTCGGCCGCCGGCTCGCCGTCACCAAGCAGGCCGCCGCGAAGACGATCGCCGCCCTCACCGACCGCGGCTACGTCACCACCGCGGTCAGCCCCGCCGACGCGCGCCGCAGAACCATCCGGCTCACCGCGCACGGGCTCGCGCTCATCCACGAGGGCACGGCGATCTTCGACGAGGTCCGGGCGCGCTGGTCCGCCCGCCTCGGCGCGGCCGAGCTGGCCCGGCTGGAGGGTCAGCTCGCCCAGTTCGTCGGCGACAACCCCGTACGGCTGGACGCTCCGGGGTGGGCCTCGGACGAACTCGGTTAGGCCGACGGGGTGGAGACGGCGAGGGTGACGGTGGTGCCCTCCGGGGTGCTGGTCAGGGTCATGGAGTCGGTGCCGTGGCGGGCCAGGAGGAGGCCGCGGCCGCCGGGGTCGGCGGGGCCCGGGAGGCGGGGCCGGTGGCCGGCGGGCAGGCCGTCGCCGTGGTCGGTGACGGTGCAGTGAAGACGGTCGCCGGTGCGGGTGAGGGTGAGGTGACCGCTGCCGCCGCCATGGCGTACGGCGTTGGTGGTGATCTCGTTGACAGCGACCACGAAGCGGTAGAGGGGCAGGCCGGCCAGGCCGTTGCCGCGGGCCCAGCCCTCGACCCGGTGGCGCAGCGGGACCAGGGCGGTGAGGTCGAAGTCCTGGCCGATGGTCATGGTGACGCCGCCTCGCCGGGGCGCAGGCGGCGGGCGGCCAGGATGCAGGTGTCGTCGTCGGGGTTGGCGCGGTCGAGGCGGGCCAGGAGGTCCTCGAGGGGGTGTTCGGCCGGCTGGGCGGTGAGGCGGCGCAGCAGGGCGAAGACCGGGGCCCGGCCCTGGTCGAGGGTGTGAGTGCGGCTCTCGATCAGGCCGTCGGTGTAGAGCAGCAGGATGTCACCCAGCTCCAGGGTCGCCGTGGCGGTGCGGTAGCGGGCGTCGCGCAGGGCGCCCAGCAGCGGGCCGATCGGGGACGGCAGTTCCGTGGCGGTGCCGGCGCGGCCGCGCAGGGGTGCGGGATGGCCGGCGAGGGCCCACACCAGGGTGGCGGTGGCCGGCTCGTAGCGGGCCAGGACGGCGGTGGCCGTCTCGGCGTCCGGGTCGGTGGCGTAGAGCAGGCGGTTGAGGAAGGTCAGCAGCTCCGCCGGATCGGACGTGGTGGTCACGGTCAGGGCGGCCAGGGCGTGCCGCAGCTGGGCCATCGTGGCCGCGGCCTGGACGCCGTGGCCCGCCACGTCGCCGACGGCCAGGATGATGCTGCCGTCGCCGGCGGGGGCCGCGTGGTACCAGTCGCCGCCGACCCGGCTGGCCTGCTCCGCGGGGAGGTAGCGGACGGCGGCGCGGAGCCCGCGCAGGTCGATCGGGGCGCGCGGGATGGGGAGCACGATGTGCTGGAGCTGGCCGGCCAGGCGGTGCTCCGCGGCCAGGCTCTCCTGGTGCTCGCGGAGCTGGCGCTCGACGTCGGCGAGCTTGAGCCGGCCGGTCTCGCGGGCCGTGACGTCCTGGATGATGCCGTAGATCCGCAACGGGCGGCCGTCCGGGTCGCGGACCGTGTCGATCACGGCCCGCAGGTGTTTGATCTTTCCGTTGATCCGGGTGCGGATCGTGACGTCGACCGTCTCGCCGCGCCCGAACGCCTCGGCGGCCTGGCGGCGCAGCGGCTCGTCCTCGGGCAGCCCCAGCGCGTCGGACTCCTCCCGGGGCAGCGGCCCGTCGGCGGGGTCGCGCTCGTAGATCCGGTACATCTCCTCCGACCACACCGTCCGGTCGGTGACCAGGTCCCATTCGCCCCAGCCGAGGCTGCCGAGCCGCTCGGTCTGCGCCAGCCGTTCCGCGAGCAGGCTCTCCTGCCCGGGGCGGACCCAGCTGGTCAGCAACCCCGGCCCGACCGGCTCCACGCGCACCGTCACGGTCCTGCCGCTCCGGTACTCGTACGGGAAGGCGCCCGTTGCCTCACCCCGCACCCAGGCCCGCCACACCGTGCTGCCGACGAGCTCGGGGTAGGTCTCGCCGGCGCGGTGGCCGATCAGCTGGGCCCCGGTGCGGCCGGAGGGGTCGCGCACGCCGGGGCCGGCCGCCACGTACTGGAAGTCGAGCAGCCGCCCGTCGTGGTCGCGGACCGGGACGACGGCGACGTGGTCGCCGGGCAGCGCGTTCAGCATCTGCTGCACGACGCCGATCCAGTGCTGGCCGGACGATCCCGGCAGCGGGGGATGCCGCCGCGCGAGGGACGGCACCCGGCGCAGCGCCTCCTCCGCGCTGCGCTGCAGCTGCCGGGACGAGGTGAAGTGCCGGGTCTCGAGGGCGGCGATCACGCCGGCGGCGACGTCGCTGACGTTCCGGCTCTCCCGGCCGGCGAGCAGCCGCAGATGGGTGTGCGCCTCGTCGATGCGGCAGCCGATCCGGCCGGCGAGCAGCCCCGCGGCCCGCTCGCACACCACGTCGGAACTCAACCGGGCCTGGCCGACCCGGGCCTCCAGTGCGGCCAGCCTCTCCAGGTAGCCCGGGTTCGTCTCCACCGGCTCACGCGTCCGCCGGCGGCCGGCTCATGCGGAACGCCTCGATCAGCCCCGCGATGGACAGCTGGTCGTACACCATCCCCCGGGCGTGCTCGACCACGAACGGCGCCCCGGCCTGGCCGGCGGCCTTCATCACGTCGACCAGCACGCCGATGCCCGACGAGTCGAGGAACGACACCTCGGCCAGGTCGACGTGGACGGCGCCGGGACGCCGGTCGGCGACCGCCTGCCGGATCGCGGCCGTCATCCGCGGCGCCGACGTGAAGTCCACCTCGCCGCGCAGCGCGACCCTCAGCGCACCGGTGTCATCCACCTCGATCACCACGGCGTCCACGACGGCTCCTCCCCGGCATCGGCTCTCACGCTACGCCCGCTGCCGCGGCCTCCAAGGGCCACTTCACAGGCCAACCCTTCAGGGGGTACGCACGGCGAAGACCACGATGTTGTCCCGGTAGCCCCGCTCGGCGTGGTCGAACGTGCCGCCGCAGGTCACGAGCCGCAGACCCGCGTGCCTCACCGGCCCGTACACCCGGTCGGCGGGGAAGGCACTCTTCGGATAGCGGGCCACCGCCGTCACCTCGAACCGGACCGTCCCGCCGTCGGCGCGCCGCACGTCGACGCGGTCGCCGGGCCGCAGCTCGCCGAGCCGGTAGAACACGGCCGGCCCGTCGCGCGC
>CAKUMG010000216.1 GCA_934667465.1 uncultured Actinoplanes sp.
GTCCCGCCGCGAAACCGCCTCATCGAAGTCGAACCCGAAGTCGAAGTCGGCGTCGGGATCGTCCGGCGGCTGCTCGACCGCGGGCGGCGCGGCCTGGGCCGGCGCGCCCCCGAACAGGTCCAGGAACGGCGAGTCGATGTCGAGCGGGTCCACCGGCGGCGGCGTGCCGGTGGAGCGCGGCCGCACCGGCTGGGGGCTCTGGAAGACGGCGACGGCACCGTGTCCCGGCCCGGCGACCTGCTCCGGAGTCTCCTCCGGAGAGTAGTCGCTCGAGCGCGCATAGTTACCTTGCCTGCCCTGGCGGGATGCGTCCGCGCGGGAGTTCCCGGGCGGTGGGGAAGCGGTCATGCGGAGACCCCGTTCGGGCGCACAGCGAGGAAGGTCGAACTGGTCATACCAACTCCTCCCGAACCCGGATGCGAGTGGCGACAAGCCGGGGATCCCGGAGCTCGACGGCGGGCTCGCGGGTCTTGCGCCAGTCGGTGAGAGCCGTGCGGATGACCACCCGCGCGGGGCGGTCGGGATCGACGTGGCGGAACACGTACGACGTCGTCACCATGGCGAGCGCGATCTCCCAGGCGGGGAACGCGTCGAACTCCCACGTGATCAGGTAGTGCAGGAAGACGAAGACGGGGACGAGCAACACGAACATCCCGTACTGCGCGTACGGAAGGTGCATGGGCAGCGTGTAGCCGGGTGGGCCCAGATAGACGAGGCGAGCCCGGTAGATGTCGTCGTCGGTGCGCAGCCGCATGGGACGTCGGGCCTCAGCTGAAGATGAGATCGATGAGGTAGTCGCCGACGAAGAACAACGTCGCGGCGCCGGCGATGAAGGCCAGGCCCACGATCGCGATCGCGGAGCTCGTCAGCACCTTGGAGATCTCGCCGCGGCTGGCCCGTCCGATGAAGATCACGCCGAGGACGGCGAGCAGGATCGGGGCGATGTTGCTGGCGAAGAAGGTGACGACGCCTTCGGTGTTGATGCCTCGGGGCTGCTCCTCCGCGGCGAGGACAGCGCCTTGCTGGACCGCCGCGGCGAGCTGAGCGGCGAGTTCGGTGGCGATCATCGGTAAACCTCCCGGGTGACCGGCGTGAGGGCGCCGGGCACGCTGCAGTAGTGAAGCCTGACGGCGACGCCCATATGGTGCTACTTCCCGCTCATCACGTCGAGTGAGACCGTAAGGGCACTGCTGTCCTCCACACGACCGCTCTGCTCTCTTCGGTTCAATAATGATGCCTAGCTCCGAAGAGTACGGCCCGCACTTCTTACCTACAAGCTGCCTGATTCGTTACCCAAGGTAAAGACGTGATTGAACGTGAGTCACGGGCCATCGTACATGTGTTCGAACGGCCTCGGCCCGGTACCGTCTCCTGGTGAGCCCGACGACCCGTACCGCGACACCCGGCCAGATCGGCGACGACCTGCTGGTTCACCGAAGTCACCCGGTCGTGATGGGCGTCCTCAACGTGACCCCCGACTCCTTCTCCGACGGCGGCCGCTACGCCGATCTCGACGCCGCCGTCGCCCACGGTGTGGAACTGCGGAGCCAGGGCGCGGACGTGATCGACATCGGCGGCGAATCCACCCGTCCGGGCGCCGATCGGGTCGACGCCGCGACGGAGATCGCCCGGGTCCTCCCCGTGATCAGGGAGTTGTCCGCGGCCGGGGTGCCGCTGAGCGTCGACACCACCCGGGCCGCCGTCGCCGCGGCCGCCCTCGAGGCCGGGGCGAGCGTGGTGAACGACGTCTCCGGCGGGCTCGCCGATCCCGGCATGGCCGCGGTGGTCGCCGATGCCGGCTGCCCGTGGGTCCTCATGCACTGGCGCGGCCACTCGCGCCGGATGCTCGACCTCGCCGTGTACGCCGACGTCGTGGCCGAGGTGCGCGCGGAGCTGCTCGAGCGGGTGGACGCCGCGGTCGCGGCCGGGGTCGACCCCGACCGGCTGATCCTCGACCCCGGCCTGGGCTTCGCCAAGCGGGCCGAGCACAACTGGGCGCTCAGCGCGCACCTGGACGAGCTGGTCGCGCTCGGCTACCCGGTGCTGTTCGCCGCGTCCCGCAAGACCTACCTGGGCCGGCTGCTGGCCGGGCCGGACGAGGAACCCCGCCCGGTCGCCGGCCGGGAGGCAGCCACGGTCGCGACCTCGGTGCTGGCGGTCGCCGCCGGCGCGTGGGGCGTCCGGGTCCATGACGTACGGGCCACCGCCGACGCCCTCGCCGTCTGGCGCGCGACGGGCGGCCCCCGACTCGCCGGGAGCGCGACATGACCGACCGGATCCAGCTGCGCGGGCTCCGCGTCCGCGGGCACCACGGGGTGTTCGACTTCGAGCGGCGCGACGGCCAGGACTTCGTCGTCGACGTGGACCTGGAGCTCGACCTGAGCCGCGCCGCCGCCACGGACCGGGTGGAGGACACCGTCCACTACGGCGAGCTCGCGGGCCGCCTCGCCGAGGTGATCGCGGGGGAGCCGGTGGATCTGATCGAGACCCTCGCCGACCGGCTGGCCGCCGTGTGCCTCGCCGACGATCGCGTGGCCG
Source organism: uncultured Actinoplanes sp. (assembly GCA_934667465.1). GTDB lineage: Bacteria > Actinomycetota > Actinomycetes > Mycobacteriales > Micromonosporaceae > Actinoplanes. The sequence goes on from CAKUMG010000216.1 coordinate 2,539, forward strand.
CGGCGACGGTCACCGTGCACAAGCCGCAGGCCCCGATCCCGCACGAGTTCGCCGACGTGGCGGTCGTGCTGCGGCGGGCCCGGTGAGCCGCGCGCTGCTGTCGGCCGGCAGCAACCTCGGCGACCGCCTGGCCCACCTCGGCGGCGTGGTCGAAGGACTCGGCGCGCTCGTCGAAAGGGTGTCCCCGATCTACGAGACCCCACCGTGGGGCGACGCCGACCAGCCCGCCTACCTGAACCTCGCGATCCTGGCCGACGACCCGGCCGCGACCGGTCCGGGGTCGTGGCTGGAGCGCGCCCGGGAGCTCGAGCGGAGGGCCGGCCGCGTACGCGATCCGGAGCGCAGATTCGGCCCGCGCACCGTGGACGTGGACGTGATCGCGGTCTGGGTGGACGGCGTGCCCGTGCTGAGCGACGACCCCGAGCTGACCCTGCCGCACCCGCGGGCCCATCTGCGCGCGTTCGTGCTGCGGCCGTGGCTCGATGTGGACCCCGGGGCCGTGCTGCCGGGCCACGGCCCGGTGCGCGACCTGCTCGCGGATCCCGCCCTGCGCGCCGACGAGCGCGCGCTGACGCCACGGGTAGAGTCCCAGGGGTGAGCAGCAATCCCGGCGGAGCCGCGCCCGACTCGTCGATGCGGCCCACCAGCGTGTCCCTGCTGGTCGTCGCGGGCCTCGCCGCCGCCGCGACGGGCTGGCTGCTGCTCAGCATCTTCTACTACGACACCGGCCTGGCCGTGCCGTGGACGCCGATCGTCGTGTTCGCCGCCCTGGCCGTCGCGGAGGCGATGCTCGCGCAGAACACCAGCGCCCGCATCCAGCACAAGCCGGGCGCGGGCCGGATCAACCCGCTCGCCGTCGCCCGGTACGTCGTTCTGGCGAAGGCCTCGTCGCTGGCCGGTGCCCTGTTCGCGGGGTTCTCCGCGGGCGTGCTGGCCTGGCTGGCCCTGGAGATCACCGAGGCGGCCCGCGGCGACCGGCCGGCGGCGGTCGGCGGCGTGGTCGCGGCCCTCGCGCTCGTCGGGGCGGCGCTGTGGCTGGAGCGCTCCTGCCGGGTCCCCGACCAGCCCGACGACCACGACACCGACCCGGGCAGCCGCGCCAACCGTTCTTAGGCTTGAACTGGGACCCCTCCATTTCCGTATGCTTCAGCTGCGGGAGGAGGTGGCGGGATGGCCTACGACGAGACCACATATCGTCGCGGACACGACGAAGAGGCACCGACCGGCCCGTCCGCGTACCGCGCGGGCACCGCGGCCTCCGACTACCGGAACCGGCGGCGGGACTTCGACGACACCGGCACGCGGATCACCGAGCCGCTGGACACCGAGCCCGAGCCCGAGGGCCGCGACCGGCTGGGCGTCCACATCGGCTGGGAGATCGTGCTGCTGCTCGCCGTGGCGGCGCTGGCCTTCCTGCTCCATGAATTCGACGCCACCGCCCTGCGCCGCCCCGACCTGGACGGGCTGCTGATCAGCGGCGCCGCCATCGGCCTGCTCGCCCTCGGCGCGGGCCTGACGCTGCGGGCCGGCGTGCCCAACCTCGCGGTCGGCCCGATCGCCCTCGCCGCCGCCCTGCACTACGCGGAGAACGGCGACCAGGGCCTGGTCGCCTCGACGGTCCCGGCGCTGGGCATCGCGGCCGGCGGCGCCCTGATCGTCGCCCTGCTGATCCTGATGCTGCACGTGCCGGGCTGGCTCGCGTCGCTGGGCGCCGCCCTCGGCGTGATCGTCTTCAACCAGCTGCGCACTCTCCCGGTCGCCGTCCAGGGCACCTACGACCCCTCCGACCACGCCTTCCACCTGTTCGGCGGCTTCGCGCTGCTGGCTGTCCTCGGCGGCGCGCTCGGCACCGTCACCCCGGTCCGCCGGCTGGTCGGGCGGATGCGGCCGGTGGGCGACCCCGCGGACCGGCGCGGCGGCCTGACGGCGCTCCCTATCGTCTTCTCGTTGCTGATCTCCTCGGTGTTCGCGGTCGGTGCGGGTGTCCTGCTGGCCGCGGGCGCCGACGGCCCGGTCGTGCCCGGCACCGGCCTCGAGTGGACCGGCATCGCGTTCGGCGCGGCGCTGCTCGCCGGCACCAGCGCGTTCGGCCGCCGCGGCGGGATCTTCGGCACGCTGCTCTCGGTCGCCGGACTCGCGCTCTTCCTCGAGTACGCCGACCGGCGCAACCTCGCCATCGCCCTGTTCGCGGTCGCCGGGGCGACGATCGGCGCGGGGCTGCTGGTGACCCGCCTCATCGAGACGTACGGGCGCCCGCTGACCGGCAGCGACCCCGGCGAGGAGTGGAACGCGGCACCCTCGGCCGGCACCACCTGGTCGCCGGAACTGCCACCGACCCCGGCGCAGCCCGCCCCGAACGAGCGCTGGGATCTTGGGCCTTGGGGCGGCGTGCGCTGATCCGGATTCGACCTATGCTGGCTGCATGACCGACGCGACCTTCGCCGAGCTGGATGCCCTGACCACCGAGGAGCTGCGCGAACGCGCCTTCGCGAGGGCCCGGGAGAACCGGGACCTGTCGTTCTTCTGGTCGGTGTTCAAGCACCTGCCGGACGCCGACGAGGCCGCCTCCCTCGACGGCGCGCCCAACTCGGTCGGCCCGACGGTCGACGAGGCCGTGGCGTTGTGGCGGGAGCTGACCGGCCGGACCAGCTACGGCGAGCAGGAGCCGCTGCTGCGCGCCGCCTTCATCGACTACCTGCAGAAACAGTAGTTTCGCCGACATCAACGGCCGTCGTTTGAAACTGAGCGCCGGCTGGGAACCTAGCGGCCCATGGCTCTCACCAACCGCTACAGATCCGCCGTGGGGACGGGCACCCTGACGGCGCTCGTCCTGGTCCTGGTCTTCGGCAGCCCCTGGTACACCGACTGGGTCACGGACAACACCCGCACCGACACGGCCGGAGGGTGGTGGCTGCGCCTGCTGGCGTGGCCGAACTGGCGCTTCGACAGCGACGACTCCCTCCGGTCGATCCTCATCACCGACCTCAGGGCCATCCTCGTGGTGGTCCTGACCGCCCTGTTCCTCTACCTTTTGCCCGGCTCGCAGCTGGCGCGGGCCCGCGGCACGATCAGCCAGTTCTTCGCGGGCTGGTCGTCCTACGTCTTCGCGGGCGGCTTCGCGGCGCTGCTCACCACGCTGTTCCTGGCCGACCCGTCGCTGCTGGGCGCGTTCCGCGCGGCCGGGGAGGGAGCCACGTACGGCCTCTTCGTCGGTTGGATCATCGGTCTGGCCACGCTCGGCGGCCGCCGCGGCACCCGCTGACCGACTGCGAGCCCGGGCCGCCACCACAAGGCCCGGGCTAAGCAGCGCTGGGGACGTCGAACAGCACCGACCGCGACACGCTGCCCACGGGCTTGCCGCCGGACAGCACCACCACGTTGAGCGAGTCGCTGGTCAGCATCGCCGACAGGGCGTCGTAGAGGGTGCCGTCGATCGGGACCGTCGGCAGCCGCTGGATGTCCTCGACCTGTCCCAGCGGCCGCATCACGTCGCGGACCGGCGTCACGGCCAGCCGCCGGACGCCCCGGTCCCGGCCGATGAAGTCGGTCACCGTCTCCGACGCCGGGTCGCTGAGCAACTCGGCCGGGCGCGCGTACTGCTGGAGCAGGCCGCCCTCGCCGAGGACCGCGATCCGGTCGCCGAGCCGGACGGCCCCGTCGAGGTCGCGGGTGGCCAGCACGACGGTCGTGCGCAGGGTGGCCTGCAGCTCGCGGAACTCGTCCCGGAACGGACCGGCCGCGGGGAACGGCTCGTCCATGAGGAGGACGAGCGGGTCCGCGGCGAGCGCCCGGGCCACGGCGGCCCGCTGCCGCTGGTCGCCGGAGAGCTCGTGCGGGTACCGGTCGCCGTACCGGGAAGGGTCGAGTCCGACCAGGTCGAGCAGCTCGTCGGCGCGGGCCAGGGCCATTTTGCGCTTCCAGCCGAGCAGGCGCGGCACCGTGCCGGCGTTGGCGCGGATGCTCTGGTGGGGGAAGAGGCCCGCCTTCGAGGTGACGTAGCCGAGGTGCCGGCGCAGCTCGACCGGGTTGCGCCCGGTCACGTCCTCGCCGCCGATCAGGATCCGGCCCTTGCTGGGCTCGGTCAGGCGGTTGAGCATGCGCAGGATTGTCGACTTGCCGCAGCCCGCGGGGCCGAGGAGCACGACCAGCTCGCCGGCGCGCACCTCCAGGCTGATGTCGCCGACCGCCACGGTCCCGTCGGGGTAGACCTTGCCCAGATTTTCCAGCGTGAGCGAGGCTGCCGTGTTTCCCGCGGTAGCGTCCACGTATGTCCTTCCTGTCGAGGGCGCCTGAGCCGGCGCGGTTTCCGGGCAGGCCAGGAAACCCGTGGTTCTCCCTCGACGATGCCGCCGAAATCCTCGGCGCGCTGCGGTTTCCCGCCGGTCCCACCCGGGAGCGCCGCGCATGAACCACCTCTCCGCGGCCTTCGCCTGGCTGAACGACCCGCTGAACTGGACCGGCCCGGGCGGCCTGCTGGAACGGCTCCAGGAACACCTGGTGATCAGCGGCTTGGCGGTGCTGCTGGCCTGCGCGGTCGGCTGGCCGCTGGGCGCCTGGCTCGGGCACCGCGGCCGGGGGAACGAAACAGGCGGCCCGACGCTCGCACTGCCGGCGTTGGCGCTGGTGCTGATTTTGCCGCTGGGCTCCGGCCGGCTGCCGGTGGTGGTGGCGCTGACGGTGCTCGCCGTGCCGCCGCTGCTCACGAGCGCCCGCGCGGGGCTGCGCCAGGCCGATCCGGAGACCCGCGAGGCGGCCGTGGGAATGGGTCTTTCCGGGGGACAGCTGCTGCGCCGCGTCGAACTGCCGCTCGCGCTGCCGTTCCTGGCGGCCGGGCTGCGTACGGCTGCGGTCCGGGTCGTCGCGACGGCCGCGCTGGCGGCGCTCGTGAACGGCGGGGGCCTGGGGGAGATCATCTCGGCCGGGTTCGGGACGAGCGCCGGCGGTCAGGTCGTCGCCGGTGGGATCGTCGTCGCGCTGCTCGCGCTGCTGGTCGAGGGGGTGCTGGCGGTGGTGCAGCGGGCGGTCACGCCGCGCGGCGTCCGCCGGGTGAGGGCTGCTGCGGCGGCTCCCGCGGGGTGAGTTCTTGCAGCTGTACGGGCGTTCCGGGCGCCGCCTCGACTCAGCGCTCCGGGTCGGTGGCACAGGGCTCTCCGCGCGAGCTTGAGCGTGGTTGCGGCTCCGGCGCGACCATCCGGCTGTCCTGCCGGGTCGAGGCCGGACCCCGGGAGGCCCGCACCGAGAATTTCCCGGCGGATTTCGCCACCGCCCGTCCCGGCGGTCACCTGCTGATTTGCCGGGCCGGTCGCGTGACGGGGGACACCTCATCGGCCTTTGCCCCGTTTCGCCGACGCCAGCGGCCTCGGTAGCATCTGGCCCCATGTTCGACCGGGATCCCGAGGGGAAGCAGAGCAACCGCCTCCTCAGGGCGCTGATCTGGGGTGGCGTGGGCCTCGCCCCGCTCGCGGCGATCCTGGTCCTGATCAGCGACACCTCCGGCACCGTGCGGGTCTCCGTCCTGCTGGTCGCCGTCTGCGTGGTCCTCATCGGCGCCGCCATGCTCATCCGCCACGACCCGGTCATCGCCGGCCTCGAGGTCGAGGAG
>CAKUMG010000217.1 GCA_934667465.1 uncultured Actinoplanes sp.
CGACCCCCTCCGGCCCCGCGGCGAGCGCCTCCGCGAACGCCGCGGCGGCCTGCTCCTCCGTCTCGACCGTCCGGCGCCCCACGAGCAGCGCCGGCGGCAGCGCCTCGGCGAGCGCGGACCACCGGACCCGGCCGGGCTCGTCGAGCAGGTCGGTGCCGTCGAGGTGCAGCAGGTCGAAGAACCAGGGCACCAGCGGCGGCCCCTCGGCCGGCCCCGCCTTGCCGCCGCGCCGCGCTCCCCGCGTCGCGGCCCGGCTCGAGGTCTCCTGGAACGGCCGGGGCCGCCCGTCGGGGCCGAGCGCCATCGCCTCGCCGTCGAGCACGGCCTCCCGCACCGGCAGCGCCCGGACCGCCTCGACCACGCCGGGCAGCCGCGACGTGATGTCGTCGAGGCTGCGCGTGAACACCGCCACCTCGTCGCCCGACCGGTGCACCTGGATCCGGATCCCGTCGAGCTTCACATCCACGGTCGCCGGCGTCCCCGTGCCGAGCAGCGCCGCCCCCACGTCGGGCGCGCTGGAGGCCAGCATCGGCGTCAGCGGCGTGCCGACCCGCAGACTGATCTCGGCGAGCGCGGCCGCCCCGCCCCGCAGCGCCGCCACCGCCACCTGCTTGAGGTCTCCGGAGAGCAGCAGCGCCCGCCGCACCCCGGCCACCGGAACGTCACCGGCCCGCGCGATCGCATCGGCCAGCAGCCCGGCCTGGGCGCCCTGCCGCAGCTCACCCCCGAACAACCCCACGAGCAACCGCTGCTCGTCGGCGGTGGCGCGCCCGAACAACTCCCCCACCAGCTCCCGCCGCCGCGCCTGCGACCCCGCCCCGCCCACCACGGCGATGGCCGCGATCCGCTCGTCGACCTCCCGCACGCTCAGCGACGCCTCGGCCGCCGGCGCCGGCAGATCGCGCAGCCCCGCATAACCGACCCCGGTCTGCCGCTGCCGCAACTCCCCGGCCAGATAAGCGGACCCGGCCGCCGCCTCGTCACCATCGAGCCGCCGCAACGCCTCGCTCAGCAACTCCACCTTGGCCTTACGCCCCGAGACGGCCGAAACGGCCGCCGACGTAGCGGCGATATCGGAGAACAGCACGTCCCCATCCTGGCAGCCCTCTACGACAATTTCCGGCCGCTCACCAGGACCTCACCGCCCCGAACCCACCGCCCCCCGCCGGGCACGGGCTGGACCGCGGAGCGGGCACCACAACACCCCACCCGACCGCCCCGGCCCCGGCCGCTCAGGCGGCGGCAGCTTCCCCCACCGGTGCCGCAGCGGGGGCCGCCAGCCGCAGCACAAGCTCAACCGCAGGCCCGGACTCGACACCCGGCTCGGCCCCGGCACCCACAGCGGGCTCCGCGATGACCCCGGCCCCATGCGCGGCCACCGGCTCCCCCGCGGGCTCGGCGACGCTGAACCCGCGGGCCCGCACGTCCTCGGCCACCCGGCTGACCTCGGAATCGAGCGAGCACAGCGCCGCCGACAGCTCGGGGAGGTGACCGGCGAGAAGGGTGTCGTCCCACCCGGAGACGTCGACGTCCCCCAGAGCATCGCAGGCGGCGCGGAGCGCCTCGAAAGCCTCATTCGAACTCATGTGCTAATCCTATCAGGACCGATCACCGCCGCCCGCCCGACACGCCGACCGATTTCCGACTCCACGAAAGGGTTCCGCCGCAGGTCAGACCCGAGCGTTCGGGTTGAGCACCCACCCGGACGGCAGCGCGCTGCGGAACGCGTCGGCCGCCGCGTCGGGCTCGGCGACGGCGGCGACGAACCCGTCCGGACGTACGAGATAGAGCATCCCCGGCCGCAGCTCCGTGCCCGGCGCCTCGGGGTAGACGTGGCTGGGCAGGCCGAGATCCGGCACGGTGGGCCGGCCGCCGTAGGAGTGGATCTGCCACTCCAGCGAGCGCAGCGACGCGAAGTTGTCGCCTGCCAAGGGCAGGCGACGGCCGATCACCGGGTCGCGGGGCTCGAAGGGCAGCATCGGATAGCGGATCCGGGTCTGCGAGACGTACTGGAACAGGCGGGTGCCGCCGGACGTGCGCGGCGCCGCGCGGACGCCGAACGGCGCGAGCAGCGGCACCAGCATGCGGCGCGCCGTGCGGGCGGCCCGGCGCTCCGAGGTGATGAAGCCGAAGAGGCGGTCGGTCGTCGCGACGAGCTTGCGAGCCACCGGGCGGCGCTCGGCCTCGTAGCGGTCGAGCCAGCGCTCGTCCGCCCGGCCGTGGATGACGTCGGCGAGCTTGAAGGCGAGGTTGTGCGCATCTTGGAGGCCGGTGTTCATGCCCTGACCGCCGACCGGCGAGTGCACGTGCGCCGCGTCGCCGGCGAGGAAGACCGGGCCCTCCCGGAATGCGGCCGCGACCCGGTGGTGCACCCGATAGGTGGCGAACCAGCGCGAATCGCCATAGGTGACCGCGAAGTAGCGCCGGATCCGGGCACGGGCGTCCTCCTCGGTCACCTTGCCGTCGCCGTCATCGTCGCGGATCAGGCCGATGAGCCGCCAGTTGTGCCGGCCGGTCATCGGGAAGCCGAGCAGGAACTCGGCGCCGGCGGGCCGGACGTTGACGGAATTCTCGACCAGACCCGCCACCGCCGTGGCGTCGATGACGTAGAACATGTGCGGGTTGGTCAGGCCCTCGAAGGCGATCTCCCGGGACCGGCGGACGATCGAGTTGGACCCGTCGGCGCCGACGCAGTAGCGGGCGCGCACGGTCCTGCCGCCGACGGTCGCGGTGACGCCGCCTCCGGCCGGGGCGACCGAGGTGACCTGCTCGCCCCAGCGAACCTCCCCGCCCAGAGCGCGGAGGTTGTCGTACAGGATCTCCTCGTTGCGGCTCTGCTCCAGGACCTGGAGATAGGGGTACGGCGTGACGCGTGAGCCGAGGGCGCCGAAGCGGATCCGCCCGTAGACCCGGCTGCCGAAGCCCGGTGCCAGCGCCTCGGCCCGTTTCGCGGCCGTGAGCACGCGGCCGGCGAGGCCGAGCTGGTCGTAGACCTCGATGCTGCGCGCCTGCAGCAGCAGGGCCCGCGACTCGCGGGTGGGGCCGTCCTTGCCGTCGGCGACGACCGCCCGGACCCCGAGGGTGGCCAGCCAGTTGGCGAGCATCAGGCCGGTGGGGCCGGCGCCGGCCACCAGCACGTCGCAGTCGAGGTCCGGGAGCGTCATCGCATGCCTCCTACATCGTCGTGTCGCTCGGCTTTCCCAGCTGTGCCACGTTGCGGAGCAGCAGCGCCTCGGCGAGGCAGACGCGCGCGAACTCGCCGAGGTGCAGGCTCTCGTTCGGCCCGTGGGCCGCGGCGTAAGGGTCCTCGACGCCGGTGACCAGGATGGCCGCCTGCGGGAAGAGCTCCTGGAAGGTGGCGATGAACGGGATCGAGCCGCCCACGCCCATGTCGACGGGTGCGGCACCGTCCCAGGCGGTGGTGAACGCGGCGCGGGCGGCGTCGTAGGCCGGGCCGGTCGCGTCGATCACGCAGGGCGCGCCGCCGCTCTCGAGCGTGACCTCGGCCCGCGCGCCCCACGGCACGTACTTCTCGAGGTGGGCCTTGATCGCCGCGTAGGCCGACTCGGGGTCGTCGCCGGGCGCCAGCCGCACACTGATCTTGGCCTTGGCGGTGGGCACCAGCGCGTTCGGCGCCTCGCCGGTGCGAGGCGCGTCGATGCCGAGCACGGAGATCGACGGCTTCGTCCAGATCCGGTCGGTGAGGCGGCCGTTGCCGATCAGCTTGACGCCGTCGAGGATCCCGGACTCGTGGCGCAGCCGCTCCTCCGGATAGTCGACGGTCGCGTCCTCACGGCCGACGAGCCCGTCGATGGCCACCTCGCCGTCCTCGTCGTGCAGGGTGGTGATCAGGCGCGCGAGGACGGTCAGCGCGTCGGGGACCGGGCCGCCGAACATGCCGCTGTGCACCGCGCTCTTGAGCGTGCTGACCTCGACGAAGCAGTTGACGAGGCCGCGCAGCGAGGTCGTCAGGGCGGGGACACCGATGTCCCAGTTGCCGGAGTCGGCGATGACGATCACATCGGAGCGCAGCAACTCGCGGTGCTCGTTGATGAGCGCGTCGAGGGAATCGGAGCCGTATTCCTCCTCGCCCTCGATGAACAGCACCACGCCGACCGGCAGCTCGTCGCCGAAGGCGCGCAGGGCCGCGACGTGCGCCATGACGCCGGCCTTGTCGTCGGCGGCGCCGCGGCCGTAGAGCCGCCCGTCGCGCTCGACCGGCTCGAACGGCTCGCTCTCCCACAACGCCGGGTCGCCCGCGGGCTGGACGTCGTGGTGCGCGTAGAGCAGGACGGTGGGCGCGCCGGCGGGCGCGGGCTTGTGACCGATCACCGCGGGCTGACCACCGGCCCGCTCGATGCGCACCTCGAGCCCGCACCCCCGCAGCAGGTCGGCGACCGCCTCGGCGGACCGCTCGACGTGGGAGTGGTCGAAGCCGTCGAACGCGATCCCCGGGATGCGGACGAGGCGCTCGAGGTCGGCGCGGACGCCGGGCAGTTCGCGCTGGATCGCAGCGCGGAGGTCATCTTCGGTGAGGGACATGAGCCGATCCTAAGCCTCGTACGCTGCGCCGGGCCCGGCTGCGCCCGGGCCTGTGGACAACGGGGTGAGGAGGGGCCGCCCTGTGGACGACGGGGTCAGGAGAGGGCGGCCCTGTGGACAACTCGGCGACGGCCGGCGGGCCTGTGGACAACGGAAACGATCTCACCGCCGGCCGTGCCAAGCTGCGCCCATGTCACTCCTCGCCGCGCCGCCCGCTTCCCGAGGCCCAGTCGCGGGCCCCGCGGGCCGCCGATCCCGCCAGGTCCGCGGCGCCGCCACCCAGCTTGCGCACCAGCCCGATGAGCGGGTCCTCCGACGTGCTGAAGGTCTGGCGGTAGGAGTCGGCCGCCGCCTTGACGTCCTCGGTGACCGAGGCGTCGCCGTCGGAGTCGCGGCGCGGATAGTCGCCCTCGAGGATCCGGGCATACTCGCCCGAGTCGATCCACCTGCGCAGTTCGGAGGCGCGGGCCACCGGCACCGGGTGGGTGCTCCACGCGGTCATGCCGAACTTGTGGATGCTGTCGCGCAGGTCCCCGCCGCTCTCGTACTCGGCGGCCTGCTCCAGAAACGCCGCGGTGTCGATCTGCGAGAGGTCGCCGCCGCCGGCCAGCTTCATCAGCAGCCGCGTCGAGGCGGCCGGGTCCTGCCCGGCGAGCAGGCCCGCGCGGTCGGCCGACAGCTCGGCCTTGCGCCACCACTCCAGCATCGCGGCGATGATCCCGCGCAGCGCGATCGCGCCCACCGGCAGCCAGCTCACGTTGGCCGCCCAGCGGGTCAGGATCATCATGATCGTCTTGTAGAGGGCGTGCCCGCTGCGCACGTGCCCCAGCTCGTGCCCGAGCAGGGCCCGCAGCTCCTCGTCGTCGAGCTTCTCCACGGCCGCGGTGGTGACCACGATGAAGGGCTTGTCCAGCCCGATCGCCTGGCCGTTGATGATCGGGCTCTGCGTGACGAAGAGGTCGGGCAGCTCGGCGACGTCGAGCGTCGTCGCCGCGTCGGTGAAGAGCTTGTAGACCCTCGGATACTGGCGGTGGTCGACGCGGATGCTCCCGGCCAGATACTGCAGGCGGAAACCGCGCTCGTTCCACATGCCGAAGAACGCCTTCACCACGTCGTCGAAGCCGCGCAGCTCCCGCAGGGCGGTCAACGCGCCGCGGTCGGCCGGGTGCTCCCAGGCCCGCGAGCTGATCCCGGTCAGCGTCACCCTGCGGCGTGCCGGGCGCGCGTCGTCGTCGGTCGTCATGGTCCGTCCCCGTTCCCGCTGCTCACACAGCTGATCGTGGCTCATCCGGTGGGGCCGCCGACAGCGGGACGAACTGGTCGCCCGGACTCTCCGCCGCGCCGTCGACCAGCAGGTCGGCGTGCGCGGCAGTGTCGTCCGCGGCGAAATGCTCCTGCTCAGCGGCGTGCCAGCGCTCAAGGTACCGCTGATAGGCAACATCATGTCCGCCGTCGCGGACCGTCGCCCGGTGCCACCGCAGCCGCGCGGGCGCCGTCACGAACACCGAGAACGACAGCTCGGGCCGGACCGACCGGCGCGCGGAGGTCACCCCTTCCAGCACGACCGCCGGTGCGGGCGGGACGATCACCGGCTCCCCGGCGAAACCGGCGAGCTCCCACGAGTAGCGCAGATAGGAGGCCGGGCGGCCCTCACGCAGCGGCTCCAGCACCTGCTTCTCCAGCCGGGACCAGAACGTGAACTGGTCGTCCCAGCCGTCGAGGAGGTCGTCGGTGTGCACCACGGGAGCGCCCGCGGCGGCCGCCAGCCGGTCCGCGAACCAGCTCTTGCCCGCGCCGCTGGGGCCGTCGACGGCGATCAGCCGTACGGGACCGAGGCGCGGCGGCATGGCGAGCACCCGCTCGGCGAGCTCAGCGAACAGCGGCATCCGGCGCGCCCGGCGGGATGAAGGGGAGCCCGGCCGGCGGGCCCGCCTCGATGAGGCGCCACAGCGCGTCGGTGTCCAGGTGCTCCGCCACGAGGTCGCCGAGCGTGTCCAGGGCACGCTCCCGGACGGCGGCGAAGCTGGTCGCGGGCGCGACCACGAACCCGGTGCGCCCCGCCTGCCGCGCGGCCCGGGTCAGGAAGCGACGGCGGAACTGGTCGGACTCGAAGGCCCCGTGCCAGTGGGTGCCGTAGATCGCGCCCGCGGCGGCGCCCTCCGGGGTGCCGTCGGGATAGCGCAGCAGCGGTTCCGGCTCGCCTCGGGAGACGTACCCGTGATGGATCTCGTAACCGGCGACCGGGAGCGCCTCCCAGGCGGTGCCGCGCGGGCGGGCGAGGGTCTTGCGCTCGCCGAACGTGACCTCGATCGGCAGCAGTCCCAGACCCGGCACGGTGCCCTGGCGGCTCTCCACGTCGTCGTGGATCGCCTCGCCGAGCATCTGGTATCCGCCGCAGATGCCGACGAGCGGCTTGCCGGCCGCGGCATGCGCCCGCACGGCATCGGCGAGTCCGGTCTCCCGCAGCCACGCCAGGTCGCTGACCGTCGCCTTGGAGCCCGGCAGCACGACGAGATCCGCCTCGGCGATCTCGGCGGGCTCGACCGTGAGCCGCACGTGCACGCCCGGCTCGGTGGCGAGCGCCTCCGCGTCCGTCGCGTTCGAGATGCGCGGCATCCGGACGACCGCGACGCGCAGCCACTCGGTGCCGTGCGGGGGCCCGGGCCGGCCGAGCGTCCTGCCGTAGGCGAGCGAGTCCTCGGCGTCCAGCCAGACGTCCTTGTCGAACGGCAGCACCCCGTGCACCGGCCGGCCAGTCGCCGCCGTGATCATGTCGAGGCCCGGCCGCAGCAGCCCCAGGTCGCCCCGGAACTTGTTGATCACGAAGCCGCTGACCAGCGCCTGATCCTCGGGGCTGAGCAGGGCGACGGTCCCGAAGAGCGCCGCGAAGACGCCGCCCCGGTCGATGTCGCCGACCACGATCGCCGGCAGCCGCGCCTGCCGCGCCAGCCCCATGTTGACGAAGTCGCCGCCACGCAGATTGATCTCCGCGGGGCTGCCCGCCCCCTCGCAGATCACCACGTCGTACTCGCTGCGCAGCTCGGCCAGCGTCGCGAAGGCGGTCTCGGCCAGCCGCGGCCGCAGCGCCCGGTAGTTGCCGGCGGTCACCGTGTCGACGGCCTCACCGAGCAGGACCACCTGGCTGGAGAGGTCACTGCCGGGCTTGAGCAGCACCGGGTTGAAGCGGATGTCCGGCGCGATCCCGCACGCGGCCGCCTGCATGGCCTGCGCCCGGCCGATCTCCCCGCCCCGCCCGTCCGGGCCGACGACGACCATGGAGTTGTTCGACATGTTCTGCGCCTTGAACGGGGCGACCTTGACGCCCCGGCGCGCCAGCCAGCGGCAGATGCCGGCGGTCAGCACGCTCTTCCCGGCGTCGGAGGTGGTGCCCGCGACGAGCAGCCCGCCGCTCATGCGCTTCCCGCCTTCGCGCGGATCCAGGCCAGGCCGGCGCTCGTCCCCCGCGCTGAGGCCGAGCCGGTGCTCCTGGTCCGGGCGCGGGCGAGGCCGGCGCTGGTCGGGGCCAGGCCGGCGCTCCTGGCGCGGGCATGGGCGAGGCCGGCGCTGGTTGGGGCCAGGCCGGCGC
>CAKUMG010000218.1 GCA_934667465.1 uncultured Actinoplanes sp.
GCATCGACAGCCGGAGCAACGCGCCGATCGGCTCCTTCTCGATCGGCAACACGGGCGGCTGGCAGTCGTGGCGGTCCGTGCCGGGCAACATCACGGGGGTGTCCGGCAGGCACACGGTCTACCTGACCTTCACCAGCGGCCAGCCGGCCGACTTCGTCAACGTCAACTGGTTCCAGTTCCGCCGCTGACGACGCGGTGTCTCCGGGCCGGTGGGGTCGGACCCCACCGGCCCGGAGCCGCGTTAACTGGAAGTTAAGTTGGCCGATGTCTTTACAGGCTCTGTTAACTGTCCTAATAATTGGCGCACCCCCACTCCTTCGTGTGGAAGGCCATCCCCATGCGCCGTTCCCTTCCCCTGGCCCTCGCCGCGGTCGTCATAGCCGGCGGCTCGGCCCTCTATGTCGCCACCTCGGCCAGCGCGGCCGTCGCCTGCGCCCCGGCGTGGAGCGCGAGCGCCGTCTACACCAACGGCGGGCAGGCCTCGCAGTCCGGCCGCAACTACACCGCCAAGTGGTGGACCCAGAACGAAGCCCCCTCGACCCACAGTGGTCAGTGGGACGTCTGGGCCGACAAGGGCGCGTGCGACGGCGGGACGACGCCGCCGACCACCCCGCCCACCACGCCCCCGACCACCCCGCCCACGACCCCGCCCACAACGCCCCCGACGACGCCGCCCACGACTCCGCCGGCCAACCCGGGCGGGTCGCTGCCGAAGCACTTCGTGACCGGCTACTGGCAGAACTTCGACAACCCGGCGAACGAGATCAAGCTCGCCGCGGTGCCGAACACGTACGACCTGATCGCCGTGGCGTTCGCGGACGCGACCAGCACGCCCGGGGCGGTCTCCTTCCACGTCGACGCGGGCCTCTCCGCCAGCGTGGGCGGCTACACCGACGCCCAGTTCAAGGCGGACGTGGCCACGCTCAAGTCGCGCGGCAAGAAGGTCATCATCTCGGTCGGCGGTGAGCTCGGCTCGGTGGCGGTGAACAACGCGGCCGCGGCCACCGCGTTCGCCGACTCCGTGTACTCGCTGATGCAGACGTACGGGTTCGACGGCGTCGACATCGACCTGGAGAACGGGCTCAACCCGACCTACATGGGCCAGGCGCTGCGCAGCCTGCGGGCCAAGGCCGGCGCGAACCTGATCATCACGATGGCGCCGCAGACGATCGACATGCAGAACCCGGCCGGCTCCTACTTCAAGCTGGCGCTGGACATCAAGGACATCCTGACGGTCGTCCACACGCAGTTCTACAACTCGGGCGCGATGCTCGGCTGCGACAACAACGCCGCGTACGGGCAGGGGTCCGTCAACTTCATCGTCGCGCTGACCTGCATCCAGCTCGAGGCCGGCCTGCGCCCCGACCAGGTGGCCATCGGCCTCCCGGCGAGCACCGGCGCAGCGGGCGGCGGCTACGTGGCGCCCGCGGTCGTGAACCAGGCGCTCGACTGCCTGACCCGCGGCACCAACTGCGGCTCCTTCAAACCGCCGCGCACCTACCCGGGTCTGCGCGGCGCCATGACCTGGTCGATCAACTGGGACGTCACCACCGGCAACGGCTGGGCCAACACCGTCTCCCCCCACGTGAGGAACCTGCCGTGAAGCTGAAGACCCTCGCCACGGCCCTCGCCGTGACGCTCGCCGGATCCGCGGCGGCGATCCTCCCGATGACGTCCTCCAGTGCGGCCGTCGCCTGCGCCCCGGCATGGAGCGCAAGCGCCGTCTACACCAACGGCAACCAGGCGTCGCAGTCCGGCCGCAACTACACCGCCAAGTGGTGGACCCAGGGCGACAGCCCGGCGACCCACAGCGCCCAGTGGGACGTGTGGGCCGACAACGGCGTCTGCGGTCCCACCACGCCGCCGACCACCCCGCCGCCCACGACGCCCCCGCCCGCCACCGGCACCAAGATGGCCTCGGCGCCGTACATCTATCCGGGCTGGGGCAATCCGCCCGCGCCCGCCACCGTCATGAACGCGACAGGCGTGCGGGCCTTCACCATCGCGTTCGTGCTGGCCAACGGCTGCAACCCGGTCTGGGACGGCGAGAGCGGCCTGACCGGCGGGGTGCACGCGAGCACGATCAACGCGATCAAGGCGGCCGGCGGCAGCGTGGTTCCGTCGATCGGCGGCTGGAGCGGCAACAAGCTCGGCCCGAACTGCGCGACGCCCGAGCTGCTCGCCGGCGCGTACCAGAAGGTGATCGACGCGTTCGGCCTGCAGGCGATCGACATCGACATCGAGAACGTTGACGAATTTGAGAATTACGTTGTGCAGGACCGGATCCTGGGCGCCCTGAAGATCGTCAAGCAGCGGAACCCGGGGGTGAAGACGATCCTGACGTTCGGCACCACCCCGACCGGCCCGAACGCGCACGGCGTACGGCTGATCAATCAGGCTCGTGCCCTGGGCGCCAACGTCGACATCTTCACCCAGATGCCGTTCGACTTCGGCGTCGGCAACGGCGACATGTACGCGGCCACGGTCGGCGCCTCGGAGGGGCTGAAGAACCAGCTCAAGGCGACGTTCGGCTGGACCGACGCGCAGGCGTACTCGCGGATGGGCATCTCCGGCATGAACGGTCTCTCCGACCAGCTGGAGACGACCACCCCGCAGACGTGGACCCGGATCCGCGACTACGCGAAGAACAACAACCTGGCCCGCTTCACGTTCTGGGCGGTCAACCGGGACCGTGGCTGCGCCGGCGGCGGCGTGGTCTCGGACTGCTCCGGCATCGCGCAGGCGGACTGGGAGTTCACCCGCATCAGCGCGGGCTTCTAGAGGCAGTCGTACGCGCGGCCGTGGACCTCAGTGGTTCGCGGCCGCGCGGCGGCGCTTGCGGACCTTCTTGACGACCCAGCTGATCACCGCGTACGCCATCAGGGCGAGGATCGCGTAGTCGAACCAGCTGCTGTACTTCTCCACCTGCTCCCAGCGGGACCCGAGGGCGTAGCCGGCGCCGACGAAGAGCGTGTTCCAGATGCCGCTGCCGATCGTGGTGAAGAGGACGAAGATCCCCAGCGGCATGTGGTTGGCGCCGGCCGGGATCGAGACGAGGCTGCGGACCACCGGGGCCATTCTTCCGAACAGGACCGCCGCCTTGGCGTGCCGCTCGAACCACCGGTCCGCCTTGGTCAGGTCGTCCGCGTCGACCAGCGGGATGCGGTCGAGCCAGCGCTTGAGCCGGTCCTCGCCGAGACCCCGGCCGAGCCAGTAGAGCAGCAGCGCACCGACCACCGAGCCGACCGTGGCGGCGACCGTGACCAGCACCAGGTTCACCCGGCCCTCGTACGCCAGGAAGCCGGCCATGGAGAGCACGATCTCGCTGGGGATCGGCGGGATGAGGTTCTCCAGCGCCACCAGCAGGCCCACGCCGAGCTCGCCGAGTGAATCGATCACCGACGCCACCCACCCGGTCAGGCCACCCTGCTGGGTGATGTCGGATTCGGCGGCCAGCGGCACCATCGGCAGGCTCCTTCGCAGGTAGGGGGACCATGAACCCTTACCCGGGGGAGCGCGAAAGATTCCCGGGTTTCCGCGTCGGCGGGCCTGGTGAAGAAGAAGGGCCATGAGCGACCGGTGGTACGAGAAGGCCGTGGTGTATTGCCTCGACATCGACACCTTTGCCGATTCGGACGGCGACGGGGTCGGTGACATCCGGGGGCTGATCGGCCGCCTGGACTATCTGGCCCGGCTGGGGATCAACTGCCTGTGGCTGAACCCCATCCACCCGACGCCGGACCGGGACGACGGCTACGACGTGACGGACTTCTACAACGTCGATCCGCGCTTCGGCAACCTCGGCGACTTCGCGGAGCTGCTGCACCAGGCGGGCAACCGGGGTATCAAGGTCATCATCGACCTGGTCGTCAACCACGTGTCGAACGAGCACCCGTGGTTCCAGTCCGCGCGGTCGTCGCCGGACTCGCCGTACCGGGACTGGTTCGTCTGGTCCGACACCGAGCCGGCCGATCGCGGTCAGGGCATGGTGTTCCCGGGCGAGCAGAAGGAGACGTGGACCTACGACCGGACCGCGAAGAAGTGGTTCTACCACCGGTTCTACAAGTTCCAGCCGGACCTCAACATCACCAACCCCGAGGTCCGCGAGGAGATCAAGAAGATCTGCGCGTTCTGGCTGCAGCTGGGCGTGGCCGGTTTCCGGATGGACGCGGTGCCGTTCATCATCGAGGAGACCGAGCCCGGCAAGCCGCAGCCGTCGATGGACTTCGGTTTCCTCACCGAGCTGCGCCAGCACATCCAGTGGCGCAAGGCCGACGCCGTGCTGCTCGCCGAGGCCAATGTCGAACCGGACCAGCTCAAGAACTTCTTCGGCGACGAGGGCGGCTCGTCGAACCGCATCCACATGCTCTTCGACTTCATGCTGAACAGCCGGCTGATGCTGGCCCTGGCCCGCAAGGACCCCGAGGGCATCATCGACGCGCTGCGCGACACGCCCAAGCTGCCGGCCGGCGGCCAGTGGGCGACGTTCCTGCGCAACCACGACGAGGTCGACCTGTCGCGGCTCACCGCCGAGCAGCGCGAGCAGGTGTTCGCCGAGTTCGGGCCGGACGAGGACATGCAGCTGTACGGGCGCGGGATCCGGCGCCGGCTCGCCCCGATGCTCAACGGCGACCGGCGGCGCATCGAGCTCGCGTACGCGCTGCAGTTCAGCCTGCGCGGCACGCCGGTGGTGCGCTACGGCGAGGAACTCGGCATGGGTGAGGATCTCAGCCTGGACGGGCGCAACGCCATCCGTACGCCCATGCAGTGGAACGCCCTGCCGAACGGCGGCTTCTCCTCGGCGAAGCCGGACCAGCTCGTCCGGCCGGTGATCTCGGGCGGCGACTTCGGCTACGAGACGGTCAACGCGACGCTGCAGCGGCACGACCCGTCCTCGCTCCTGTCGTGGTTCGAGCGCATGATCCGTACGCTGCGCGAGACCCCGGAGGTCGGCAGCGGCTCGTGCACCCACGTGGACGTGCCGGTGCCGCACGGCGTGCTGGTGCACCGGGCCGACGACCACACGGGCTGCATGGTGTTCATCCACAACCTGGGTGCCGACGACGCCGTGGTGGACCTCGGCACGCTGGCCGAGGAGGCCGAGTTCCCCAACGACATCCTGGCCGACCAGAAGTACCCCGACCCGGACAAGTTCGAGGCCCTGCCGGTGGCCGGGTACGGGTACCGCTGGCTGCGCCTCAAGCGCACCGCGTAAAGCTGCACCTGCACTGAAGTTTGTTACCGGCGGGGATTAACCCGCCGGTAACACCTCGGTAGAGTCGGCCCTCAAGAAGATCGATCTGCGGGAGGCCAGGAATGACCCAGCCGAGTCGGGTAGCGATCGTCACCGGAGCCGCACGGGGGATCGGGGAGGCGACCGCGCGCAAGCTCGCCGCGGACGGCCTGGCCGTCGCCGTGGTCGACCTCGACGAGGGCGCCTGCGCCAGCGCGGTCACCGCCATCCACGACGCCGGCGGGACCGCGCTGGCCGTGGGTGCCGACGTCTCGGACGCCGCGCAGGTCGCCGCCGCCGTCGAGCGGGTCACCACGGAGCTCGGCGCCCCGACCGTGCTGGTCAACAACGCCGGCGTGCTGCGCGACAACCTGCTGTTCAAGATGACCGACGACGACTGGGAGACCGTGATGGCGGTCCACCTGCGCGGCGCGTTCCTGTTCAGCCGGGCCGTGCAGAAGCACATGGTCGACGCCGGCTGGGGCCGCATCGTCAGCCTCTCCAGCACTTCGGCGCTGGGCAACCGCGGCCAGGCCAACTACGCCGCGGCCAAGGCCGGCATCCAGGGTTTCACCAAGACGCTCGCCATCGAGCTGGGCCGCTTCGGCATCACGGCCAACGCGGTGGCGCCCGGCTTCATCGTGACCGACATGACAGCGGCCACCGCGGCGCGGGTCGGCGTCGATTTCGCCGACTTTCAGAAGAATGCGATCGGTCAGATTCCCGTCGGCCGGGCGGGCCGTCCCGAAGACGTCGCGAACACCGTATCCTTCCTGGTCAGTGAGGGAGCGGGGTTCGTGTCCGGGCAGGTCATCTATGTGGCCGGCGGACCCCGCGCCTAGGTTTTCCTCTCGGAGCGCGGGCCGTTCGGTCCGGGAGGGGCCTGGCGGTCCGGGTTGATCCGGGCAGCTACACAGGAAGAGGAGACCCGGACGGCGAAAGGGCGGAGAAGCCGACTGTGAATCGACGGATGACCTCGCGTAGCGTGTCGTTGACCAGCACCTTCCTGTTGTTGGCCGCGGGCGGTGCGGCTGCGTGTGACAACGACTCGCAATACCGGGACGAGGGCTTCTACTGTGCCGACGCCAATGGTGTGATCGTCGACGAGGACTACTGCGACGACGACTACCACGGCGGCGGGGGCGGGGGCGGCTTCTTCATCTGGCACTCGTCCGGTTACCGCTCCGGCTACCCCGTCGGCTCGAAGCTGCCGGCGGGCGGTTCCAAGTTCGCGTACAACGACCGGGCCGCGCGCTCCGCCTTCGGCCTGCCCTCCACCGGGAAGATCGGCAACGGCACGGTGAAGACCAGCGTCGTCGGCAAGGGCGGCTCCGGCACCTCGGGCAAGTCGGGCAGCTGACGATGCGCCGCGTCCCGTACGGGCCGGTCCGCGAGGGCTGGCAGCTGACCAACTACAGCCTGGGCCTGACCTACAACGACACCGAGCTGCCCGACGGCACCATGCTGTCGTACTGGCAGGAGGGCCCCTACTACGAGTTCACCCAGGCGGAGATCGAGGAGCTGGAGACGGCCACCACGGTCCTCTACCAGATGTGCCTCGACGCCGGCGACTGGATGGTGCGGCAGTGCCCCCGGCACACCGCCCAGGGCCGCCGCGACGGCTTCTTCGCCTCGGTGTGCTCGCCGCAGACCTGCTTCCTGGCGAAGATCGGCATCCCCGAGTACACCCACGAGCAGATCATCCGCACCTGGTACGACGGCGACGCCGAGACCTGGACGCACCAGGACAAGGACCCCGACAACCGCTTCCCGGTGCAGACCCCGGACTTCTCGCCGACCGTCTACGGCCGGTTCGACCTCTGGTACAACGGCGCCGGCAGCGTGCCGCGGCTGCTTGAGTTCAACGCGCAGACCCCGACCTCCCTGGTCGAGGCGGCGGTCGTGCAGTGGCACTGGGCCGACCAGACCAACCTCACCCAGCACCCGTGGCGGCAGTGGAACTCGATCCACGACCGCCTCGTCGGCTGGGAGGCCACCCCGGACGAGCCCGCCGACCCCGGCGCCTGGCGCCGCAACATCGCCAAGCTGCGCGAGGCCCGGCCCTGGCTGCCCGAGAAGCCGAAGATCTACTTCGCCTACGAGACCAGCGAGCCGACCGGCGAGGACCGGATGAACGTGGCCTACCTGATGAGCACGGCCGAGGAAGCGGGCTTCCCGGTCGAGCTGATCGCGATGAGCCAGATCGGCTGGGACGTCAACGGCGACCGCGTCCTCTTCGTGCCGGGGCCCGGCCAGGAGCACAAGGCCCAGCCCATCGACGTGATCTTCATGCTTTACCCCTGGGAATGGTTCTGGACCGAGGAGGGCGGCAAGGCCTTCTTCCGCAACATGGCCGACCCGTCGAAGCGCGGCACGGTCTGGATCGAGCCGCCCTACAAGGCCGCCCTGCTGGGCAGCAAGGCGCTGCTCCCGGTCCTGTGGAGCTTGTTCGGCGACGATCCCGAGCGCAGCAGATACCTGCTCCCGTCCTATTTCGCCGAATCGTCCAAGGCCGCGACGATGACGTCGTATGCGAAGAAGCCGGTCTGGGGGCGCGAGGGCGGATCCGTCACGCTGATCAAGGACGGGGTGACGCTGACCAGCAACCCGTCGGAGTACGGCGCGGACGGGCGCTATGTCATCCAGGAGCTGCGGGAGTTGCCGAGCTTCGACGGACTCGAGGGCACGGTGCACCCGGTGATCGGCTCATGGCTGATCGACGGCGAGCCTGCCGGGATGGGCATCCGCGAAGGGCTGGGGCAGGACGGCCTCGTCACCAAGGACGCCTGCCACTTCCTCCCGCACGTCATCAGCTGAGACTGCGAACTGCGAAGATCGATGTCGTAGCGGCATGTTGAGTCTTCAGTCCGCTTTTGGGTGGCGGGTGGGGTGG
>CAKUMG010000219.1 GCA_934667465.1 uncultured Actinoplanes sp.
GCCGCGGAGTGGGCGCGGCGCGGGGTGGGCGGCCCCGGCCCGGCGAGCGGGCGCGGGGCGGGGTGGCAATGGGGCGGGGCGGGGTCAGCGGGCGGGGCGGACCGGCCACAGCGGCTCGGTGGCGTACTCCTCGGATTCGCGCAGGACGCGGAGGATGTTGCCGCCGGTGAGCTGGGACAGGTCGGCGCGGGACCAGTGGCGGGTGGCGAGCTCGGCGAGCAGGGCCGGGTAGGTCGAGACGTCGTGCAGGCCGGTGGGGAAGCCCTGGCACCCGTCGTAGTCGCCGCCCAGGCCCACGGCGTCGATGCCGGCGACGTCGCGGACGTGGTCGATGTGATCCGCGACCTGGGCGATCGTGACCTCCGGGCGGGGGTTCTCCGCGAGCCAGGGCTTGAACGCGCCGGGCGCGGAGTCGCCCCACACGCCCAGGTCGGCGACCGAGGACGGGATCTCCTCGCCGGGGCGGGGCGCGCGCGGCCAGCTCGAGTCCACGGGCAGGCCCAGGCGCTGCCATTCCTGGTCGGCGGCCTCCAGCCAGGCGCGGAAGGCGGGCGAGACGAAGGGCGGCACGAACGTGACCATGCAGACGCCCCGGTTGTCGCGGAGGCGGACCAGGACGTCGTCGGGGACGTTGCGCGGGTGGTCGCAGAGGGCGCGGGCCGACGAGTGGCTGAAGATCACCGGGGCCTGCGCCACGTCGAGGGTGGCGTGCATGGTGGCCGCCGCGACGTGGGAGAGGTCCGGGAGCACGCCGATGCGCTGCATCTCGACGACGATCGCGCGCCCCTCGTCGCTGAGCCCGCCGAAGCGGCCGGTGTCGGTGGCCGAGTCCGCCCACGGGGTGTTGTGGTTGTGGGTGAGCGTCACGTAGCGCACCCCCAGCCGGGCGAACGAGCGCAGCACGCCCAGCGACGACGCCAGGCTGTGCCCGCCCTCGATGCCGATCAGGCTGGCGATGCGGCCCGCGGCGACGGCGCTGGTCACGTCGGCCGCCGTGCAGGCGAGGGCGAGGTCCGCCGGGTACGCGGCGACCAGCCGGTACACCGCGTCGACCTGCTCCATCGTCGCGGCGACCGCCTCGGCCTCGGGCAGGTCCGACGGCACGTACACCGACCAGAACTGCCCGCCGACGCGGCCCGCGCGCAGCCGCGCGAGGTCGGTGTGGAACTCGAGGCGCCCGGAGCGCAGCCCCGAGACCCGGTAACCGTCGCGCGCCCGCAGCGCCATCGGCAGGTCGTTGTGCCCGTCGATCACCGGTACGGCGGTCAGTGCCGCGTCCACGACGTCCGGAACCGTGTTCATCGAGCCTCCCAGCGCAAAAGACGACGTCGCGCACGCTACCCGTACAGCCGATCGCCCCTCAGTTGATCATGGATTGGCCGCCCCGAAAAGGGGCGCGGAAAGGCGGAAAGAGCGCAAGCAGCGGCCGCGAAATCCTCAAGTCGCGCCGGAAGTGCCAGTCGCAACCGGCACGCAACCGCACGGGCACGGAACCCGCACCGGAATGCCCGCAGAGTTCTCCTCATGCCCGGCCGACATGCGCCGGACAACGCGGGGGAGACAGAATGCGTCGCTCGAAGTTCGCCAAGTCCGTGACCGCCCTGGCGGCACTCGCCGCCGGTGCCGGCACCGTGGTGGCCGTCGCCGCTCCGGCCCAGGCCGCGGGTGCCGAGCTGAAGCTGGCCGCCGGCGACGACTCGTACACCTCGAGCGGCCGCAAGGACGGCGTCTTCGGCGCCGAGGGCAAGATCTCGGTGGGCCGGATGGACAAGGACACCAAGATCGGCTTCCTGCGCTTCCAGGTCCCGGCCGGTACCGCGGTCGCCGGTGCGCAGCTGCGCCTGACCACGGTCGGCGATGTCGCCGGCAAGTTCACGCTCAACCGGGTCGCCGGCACCGCGTGGTCGGAGAAGACGCTGACCTCGGCGAACGCCCCCAAGCTGGGCGAGGCCGTCGCCACGGCCGCCCCGAAGGCGGACGCCAAGGAGATCACGTTCGACCTGACGAAGGCCGTCACCGGCCCGGGCGCCTACTCCTTCGCGCTGCAGTCCTCGGCCACCAACGCCGTTACCCGTTTCCGCTCGGCCGAGAGCACCGGCGGCCCCGCCCTGGTGATCCTGACCAAGCCGGCCGCGACCCCGCCCACCGAGAAGCCGGCCGAGCCGGTGCTCCCGGGCGACGAGACCGTCCCGCCCGCCGTCGAGGACGAGGACATGCCGCCTCCCCCCGCCCCGGCGACCGGCACCTGCACCACCGGCAAGCTGCTCGTCCCGTCGTGTGGCGTGCTCTGGGGCGCTGCCGCCGGCGGCTTCACCGACGCGCCGCGTGACCAGGCGCTCAAGGACTGGGAGAAGCTGAGCGGCCGCACCGCCAGCCTTTTCCACACGTACCACAAGGGCGACGAGCCGTTCCCGACCAAGGCCGAGATGGCCATGGCCCGCGACACCGCCCGCCCGCGCGTGCTGCTGATGAACTGGAAGATCGCGTACGGCTCCACCTGGGCCAAGGTCGCCAAGGGCGAGCAGAACAAGCGCATCGACGCGTTCGCCGCCCGCATCAAGAACCAGTTCCCCGAGAAGTTCTTCCTCGTCCTCAACCACGAGCCGGAGAACGACGTCATCGCCAAGGCCGGCTCCGGCTGGGAGGCGAAGGACTTCGCCGCGATGTACCGCCACACGATCCTGCGCCTGCGTGCACAGGGTGTCACCAACGCGATCAACGTCGTCGCCTACATGGGCAACGAGTCCTACCTGGCCAAGTCCTGGTGGCCGGACCTGTACCCGGGCGACGACGTGGTCGACTGGATCGGCTTCGACACCTACGCCTACAGCGACCCGGGCTACGGCCACGGCGACCTGACCGAGCTGCTCAACCGCCGGTCCCAGGCCACGCCCGACTGGCCGGGCTTCTACAACTGGGCGGCCCGCCGGCACCCCGGCAAGCCGCTGATGGTCGCCGAGTGGGGCGTCTGGTCCTCCAAGAAGAACCCCGCGCACAAGGCGGAGTTCTACCGCGAGGTCGGCAGGCAGATCGCGCGCTTCCCCAACATCCGCGCGATGATCCACTTCGACACGCCGCACAACCAGGACGGCCGCGACTCCTCCGTCGACGCCACCCCCGAATCGCTCAGGGCCTACCGCAAGCTCGGCAAGCTGGACATCTTCCAGGTCGACGTGCGGCCGCTGCTGCCCTGAGGACACCCAGACGTTTTTCAGGGGGTGACTCGGGGGTTCACCTGATCGCCACGGGTGACAGCACTTCCTAGGCTGTCACCGTGAGCCTCATCGAGACCCAAGGGTTGACCAAGACGTACGGCGGGCGGGTGACCGCCCTGCACGATCTGACCGTCACCGTCGAGCCCGGCATCATCGGGCTCGTCGGGGCGAACGGCGCCGGCAAGTCGACGTTCATCAAGATTCTGCTCGGCCTGATCGAGCCGACCGGGGGACAGGTCCGGGTGTTCGGCCTCGACCCCACCGTTCGCCCGGACGAGGTCCGGGCCCGCGTCGGCTACATGCCCGAGCACGACGCGCTGCCGCCCGACGTGTCCGCTGCCGAGTTCGTCACCCACCTCGGCCAGATCAGCGGCCTGCCCCGCACCGCCGCCCGCGAGCGCGCCTCCGAGGCGCTGCGCCACGTCGGGCTCTACGAGGAGCGCTACCGGCAGATCGGCGGTTACTCGACGGGCATGAAGCAGCGGGTCAAGCTGGCACAGGCCCTGGTGCACGACCCCGACCTGCTGCTGCTCGACGAGCCGACCAACGGGCTCGACCCGGCCGGGCGCGACGCGATGCTGGCCCTGGTCCACCGGATCGGCACCGAGTTCGGGATCAGCGTGGTGACCTGCTCGCACCTGCTCGGCGAGGTCGAGCAGATCTGCGACTCGCTGGTCGCCATCGAGGGCGGCAGGCTGCTGCGCGCCGACCGGATCTCCGCGATGACCACGGCCAGCGACGTGCTCGCCGTGGAGGTCTCGGAGGGCACCGAGGAATTGGCCGCGGCCCTGTCCGAGCTGGACCTCCCGGTGACCGCCGACGGGCGGGTGCTGCTCGTGCCGCTGGACCGCGACGACACGTACGACCGCATCCTGAAGGCGGTGGCCGATCTCGACCTGCCGCTGCACCGCCTCGACCAGCGCCGCCACCGGGTGGCCGAGCTGTTCGCCCCGAGGGAGACCGCCGATGTCTGAGTCCAGCGTCATCCACGACATCGGATATCAGCGCTACACGGGCCCCCGGCTGGGCCGCGGCGCGGTGTTCAAAGCCATGTACGTGCACGGCCTGCGCTCCGCCTACGGGTTCGGCCGCTCGGCGAAGGCGAAGATCTTCCCCTGGCTGGTCGTCGGCATCGTCGTGCTGGTCGCGGTGATCCTCGCCGCCGTCCGCGCGCAGACCGGCGTCGTGCCGCTGACCTACTTCTCGTTCGCCGACTCGATGAGCTGGCTGATCATCTTCTTCGCCGCCATCGTCGCGCCCGAGCTGGTCTCCCGCGACATGCGCGCGGGCGTGCTGCCGCTCTATTTCAGCCGGCCGCTGCGCTCCGCCGACTACATCGGCGCCAAGGTCGCCGCGATGACCACGGCCATCTGGCTGCTGCTCGCCGTGCCGCAGCTCATCATGTTCCTCGGCGCCGCCTTCACCGCCAAGAACGGCATGTCCGACGTCTGGAACGAGCTCGGCGACCTGCTGCCCGGCTGGGGCTACAGCCTGCTGTGGGCGCTGCTCTTCACCGGCATCGGCCTGCTGATCGCGTCGCTCACCGGCAAGCGCGCGTTCGCCGCCGGCGGGATCGTCGCGGTGTTCCTGATGACGACCCCGGTCGTCGGGGTGCTCAGCATCATGCCGTCGCGCGACGCCCAGGAGCTGGCCGGCCTGGCCAGCCCGTCGACGCTGATCAGCGGCGTCGGCCAGTGGCTGGTGCCGACCGCGGGCACCGGCATGGAGATCGGCCGCTTCGGCGTCGTCTACGCCATCGAGGCGGTCTGCCTGATCGCCGCCTGCCTCCTGCTCCTGCTCGCCCGCTACCGGAAGGTGGCCTCGCTGTGACCACGCTGACCCTGACCAACGTCTCCCGCTGGTACGGCAACGTGGTGGCCGTCAACGACATCACCATGAGCCTCGCCCCGGGCGTCACCGGCCTGCTCGGCCCCAACGGCGCCGGCAAGACGACAGTGCTGCACATGATGGCCGGGTTCCTCGCGCCGTCCCGCGGCACGGTGACGCTCGACGACGCGCCCGCCTGGCGCAACCCGGCCATCTACAAGCAGCTGGGCCTGGTCGCGGAGCGCGAGGCGGTGCACGGCTTCCTTACCGCCCGCGAGTTCGTCCACGCGTCGGCCCGGATGCACAAGCTGCCCGACCCGAAGGCCGCCACCGAGTGGGCCCTGCAGATGGTCGAGATGACCGGCGCCGCGGACCGGCGGATCGAGACCTACTCCAAGGGCATGCGCCAGCGCACCCGCGTCGCGGCGGCCCTGGTGCACAACCCGCGGGTGCTGCTGCTCGACGAGCCGTTCAACGGCATGGACCCCCGCCAGCGCATGCACATGATGGCGCTGCTGCACGACCTCGGCGACAAGGGCCACACGATCCTGTTCAGCTCGCACATCCTCGAGGAGGTCGAGCAGGTCTCCGGCACCGTCCAGGTGATGGTGGCCGGGCGCCTCGCGGCCTCCGGCGACTACCGCCGGATCCGCCGGCTCATGACCAACCGCCCGCACGTCTTCGCGATCGTCTCCTCCGACGACCGCCGGCTCGCCACCGCCCTGATCGCCGAGAAGTCGGTCAACGGCGTCGAGCTCGGCGGCGACGGCCTGACCGTCCGCGCCGGCGACTACGGCAGCTTCACCCGCGCCCTGCCCCGGATCGCCCTGGGCGAGGGCATCCGCCTCCGCAAGGTGCTCCCGTCGGACGAGTCCCTGGAGAGCGTCTTCTCCTACCTGCTGGAGGCCTGACCATGTCGACAGTCGCCTGGATCACCGCGCGCGGCCTCTTCGGCCGCCGCCGGGCACTCCTGCTCCTGCCCCTGCCGGTCCTCCTGATCGGGCTCGCGGCGCTCTGCCGCGCCTACGACCTGGACCCCGCCGACTGGGGCGCCCCGGTCGTGATCGGCCTCGGCCTGGCGGTGCTGCTGCCCGTCGTCTCGCTGATCGTGGGCACCGGCGTGCTCGGCTCCGAGATCGACGACGGCACGATCGTGCACATCCTGACCAAGCCGCTGCCGCGCCGCGACATCATCCTCGCGAAGCTCGGCGTGGCGGTGGGCGTGAGCGCGCTGACGGCGGCGGTGCCGCTGTTCGTCACGGGGCTGCTGGCCGATTCCGTACGGTTCGGGCTCGCGCTCGCCCTCGCCGGCATCCTCGGGGCCTTCGCCTACTCGGCGTTCTTCCTGCTGCTCAGCCTCGTCACGCGGCGCCCCGTGCTGCTCGGCCTGGTCTACATCCTGGTCTGGGAGGGGCTGCTCGGCACGTTCGTGAGCGGCACCCGGGTGCTCTCGATCCAGCAGTACGTCATCACCGTCGCCGACAAGATCGCCCCGACCGGCATCCTCGACGCGAAGGTGGGGCTGCCCGTGGCGCTGGTCATGGCGGCGCTCTTCGCCCTGGGCTGCGCGATCGCCGCGGTGGCGCGGCTGGGCAGCTTCTCCATGGCCGGGGAGACGAGCTGACCGACCCAGCACGTCGCGGCGGCCGGCGCAGCACCGCTGCAACGGCCGCCGTGGCCCCTCCGGCCTGGCCGCACCGCGAGCTCGATGTCGGCCGCCTCCTCGCGCAAGGGTGGCGGCCGGCGCCGGTCCGCGAGTTCGTCCTCAAGGTCCACCAGCGCTGCGACCTGGCCTGCGACTACTGCTACGTCTACGAGCTCGCCGACCAGAGCTGGCGCGACCGCCCGCGGACCATCGCCCCGGCCCTGGTCCGCGCGGCCGCCCGGCGCATCGCCGAGCACGTCACGGCCCACCGCCTCGACCGGGTCCACGTCACCCTGCACGGCGGCGAGCCCCTGCTGGCGGGCACCTCGCGGCTCCTCGAGATCGTCGCCACCCTGCGCGCGGCCGTGCCCTGCGAGCTCACCGTCGGCATGCAGACCAACGCCGCCTCGCTCACCGCCTCCTCGCTGGCCGCGCTCGCCGGGGCCGGGGTCCGGATCGGCGTCAGCCTCGACGGTGCCCCCGCCGACCACGACCGTCACCGGCGCTACGCCAACGGCCGGGGGAGCCACGCACAGGTCGCCGCGGCGCTGCGCCTGCTCGCCGGTTCCCCCTCCTTCGCCGGCCTCCTCTGCGTCACCGACCCCTCCCGGGACCCCGTGCGCACCTACGAGGCCCTCCTGGCGCACCGCCCGCCGGTCATCGACTTCCTGCTCCCGCACGCCTCCTGGTCCCACCCGCCCCCGCCCGGGCACGGCGCCTGGCTGATCAAGATCTTCGACCGCTGGTACGGGGCTCCGGTGCGCGAGACGCGCGTACGGCTCTTCGAGGACCTCATGTCCCTCGCGCTCGGCGGGCCGGGCAACTCCGAGCAGGCCGGCCTCGACCCCGTCGCCGTGGCCGTGATCGAGACCGACGGGGCGATCGAGCAGGTCGACGCGCTCAAGAGTGCCTACCCGGGTGCCTGCGCGACGGGGTGCAACGTGCTGACCGACTCCTTCGACGCTGCCCTGCTCCACCCGGGGCTCGTGGCGCGGCAGATCGGGGTGCTCGCGCTCGCCGACACGTGCCTGCGGTGCCCGATCCATCGGATCTGCGGGGCGGGGCATTACGCGCACCGGTACCGGGCGGGGTCCGGGTTCCGCAATCCGACCGTCTACTGCGCGGACATGGCCGCTCTCATCAACCACATCCGGGAAAGGCTCACTGTCGACCTATCGTGAGGACACGGGGAGTCACCTTCGCGCCCTTTCGGGGGTCCACGTGGGGTCGATTCGGCTGCTCGCGACGCTTACGTGGGGTCGATTCGACTGCTTGCGGGGCCTGCGGGGTGCCGATTCGACTGCTTGCGGGGCCTGCGGGGTGCTGATTCGGCTGCTTGCGGGGGCTTCGGGGGGTCGATTTGGCGTTGCGGGGGTGAGGGAGTAATGTTTTCCGAGCCGGCAGGGAAGCGGACGCGGATGACGC
>CAKUMG010000220.1 GCA_934667465.1 uncultured Actinoplanes sp.
CGCCTGCCGGGCCGCGATCGGGGGTTACCTCGTGCCCATGGACACCTGACGCGCGCTGCCTCGGTGGTTACCTGGTGCCCATGGACACCTGACGCGCGCTGCCGATGATGTCGGTGGCGCCCAGGCGCACGATGTAGAGCGCCGAGAGGCCGTTCTGCTGCGCCTGCGCCATCACGGCCGGCAGCTGCGACGGCAGGCAGACGTGGCTGGTCTCGGCCATCGCCCGCAGCCCCTTGGCCTTGGCGAGCCCGGACAGGTAGGCGACCGTGCCGGCGTGCTCGCCCCAGGTGCCGTAGACCACGACGTTCGGGTCCTTGAGCGCCGCGATCTGGCGGGTGGCGTCGTAGCCGCGCTGGACCTCGCCGTTGATCTCGGGGCTCGACGTGCCGCCCAGGTTGGTGGCCACGGCCTTGTCGAAGTCGCCGGTCCGCATCCCGTACGAGGGGTAGAGCACGGCGGCGGTGCCCGCGAAGCCGGCCTGGCGCAGCGCGGTGATCTGCCAGTTCTGGTACGACGCGAGGCTGTTCAGGTACCACTTGAGGAACTTGGCGGCCTGGCCCTTGGTGCTCGCCTGGCCCGGCTTCCAGCCCGGGGTGGGGTTCTTCTTGCGCGCGTTGACGTCGTAGGCGTAGTACAGGTTGCGCAGCTTGCCGGTGGCCGGGTCGAGCTTGAACGGGTAGGTCAGCTCGCCCCAGTGGCCGCCGCCGACGCGCACGATCGAGAAGTCGCCGCCGAGCCGGGCGAAGACCTTCTTCAGGTAGCGCGTGGCCAGCGGCCGGAACTCGGTGCCGAAGATCAGGTTGGGCTCGTTCGAGTCGGTGTAGGTCTCGCCGTGCTGGTCGACGTAGCGGGCGCCGGGCAGGTCCAGCAGCCAGGCGGGGGCGTTCTGGACGCCGGAGTTGAACGAGATCGTGTAGCCGAGCGCCTTGAGCCGGGCGATCCGGGCGGCGACCTGGTCCAGGTAGCGCTCGTCGTACTGGCCCCGGACCGGCTCGGCCTGCGCCCAGGTCATCTCGACCAGCACGTCCGCGGCCCCGCCGGCGTCGTGCATGCTCGTCATGTCACCGTCGGAGTAGTTGCCGATGATGCCCAGCGCGGTCGGCGCGGCGGCGGTCGTGGGAGCGGCCTGAACCGGGGCGGGAGCGACGGAGACGAGGGCGAACATGGCAGCGGCGGCGGCGGCGAACTTGGCCGGGGTCAGCTTCACGTCCGGTGGTTCGGCGGGGCCGCGAGCCATAGTCGGACTGGCAACCGAGCGCTAACGCACGGCACCCACACTGCAATTCTGCGCATCCGGTGTGCCTTCGGTTCCCCCGGTTGGGCGGCCCGCTAGTCTGCTCCTGCGTGGTGGCCTGGCGGCCTACAGAAACGGACATAACGCCCGGACCGGAGGGCGACGGGCGGGGGACACTGTGGAATGGTCGACGGTCGAGCGGCTGCTCGATCTCGCCCGCGCGCAGCTCGGCTGCGACGTCGCCGTGCTCTCCGACATCAGCGACGGGCAACAGGTCGTGCGCGCGGTCAGCGGCGAGGCGGGCCCCTACGTGCCCGGCGCGGTCTTCACCGACTCCTACTGCCTGCGGGTGCTGCACGGGCTGCTGCCGCCGGTGATCACCGACGCCCGGCGCGACTACACCACCCGCGACCTGGAGATCACCCACCGGGACGGGATCGGCTCCTACGCGGGCGTGCCGTGGCGCAACGAGGACGGCACCCGGACCGGGGTGCTGTGCTGCCTGAGCCGCGGGCCCGACCCCGGGCTCAGCGACGACTCCGTGCGCTTCCTCGGCCTGCTCGCCGACCTGATCGGCGACCAGGTGGCCACGCCCGCGGCCCAGCGCGAGCGCGAGCACGTGCGGATCCTGCGCGACGTGCTGCGCGACCGGGCCCTGCGGGTCGTCTTCCAACCGGTCGTACGGCTCGCCGACGCGGCAGTGGTCGGCTACGAGGCCCTCGCCCGGTTCGACGTCGCGTCGTTCCCCACCCCGGCGCACGCCTTCGCCGCCGCGGACAACCTCGGCCTCGGCGTCGCCCTGGAACTGCTCGCCATCGAGCGCGCCTTCGAGTCCCTGCCCGGCATGCCGCCCGGCACCACGCTGGCCGTCAACCTCTCCGCCGAGGCCCTGCTCGACCCGCGCGTGCAGGAGACCGTGCTCGCCCACGCCGGCAGCGACATCTGCGTCGAGGTCACCGAGCACACCCAGGTGCAGGACTATCCCGCGCTCAACCAGGTCACCGCCCGGCTGCGCGCCGCGAACGTGCAGATCGTGGTCGACGACGCGGGCGCCGGGTTCGCCAGCCTGCAGCACATCCTTCAGCTGCGCCCCGACATCATCAAGCTCGACATCAGCCTCACCCGTGACATCGACGCCGACCCGGTGCGGACGGCGCTGGCGCGCTCGCTGGTCTCCTTCGCCGGGGAGGTGGGGGCGCGGCTGGTGGCCGAGGGGATCGAGACCGAGGCCGAGCACGACAAGCTGCGCGCGATCGGCGTCGACCTCGGTCAGGGCTACTACCTCGCGAAGCCCGGACCGCTCCCCGCGCTCTAGATCATCGACGCTCCGCAGGCGACGACGACGGCGATCATGAAGACGAGCGACACGAGGCCGACGATGTTGCGCCCGGTCAGTCGTGGCGGCAGGGCCCGGGAGAGGGTGCGGACCGCGGGATGGGCGGGATCGCGCTCGATGGCCCGGTCCAGCAGAGCGCGGGCCTCGCGCTTGCGGCCGGTCAGCCGGGCGGCGTCGGCGGCCACCGTGAGGGCCTCGACGTCGGCCGCGTTCAGGGCGATCGCCCGCATCGCCGCCTCGTACGCGGCCTCCGGGTCTTTGCCGAAGTTGCGGGCCAGGGCGAGCATCCGATAGGCGGCCGCGCTCGTGTCGTCCAGCGCCAGCGACCGCTCGGCGGCCTCGGCGGCGGGCCCGAAGTCGCTCGCTCCGATCAGCGCGCCGGCCAGCCGATGCCAGGCCTGCGCGTCGTCGGGATGCCGCCCTAGGTGCTCCCGCAGCAGGGCCGCGGCCGCCGCGAAGTCACCGGCGTGGACGAGGTCCTTGGCACGCTCGACGGAGGTCTGCACGGCGACACCCTAGCCATCGCATGCCGTGCCGTCGCCGTCGTGGTCCAGGTCGTACGGGTCGCTGCCGGTCACCCGCACCGGGCCCGTCACGAACGCCGGGCCGTCGTCGCCCACACCCACGCAGTCCACATCCGCCGCCACCGGCACGCAAGGCGTGTAACCGGGGGCGCAGGCCGGCTCCTCGTACGTGCCGACCGCCACGACCCGGGCGACGGGCGGGCGCACCACCCGCGAACCGAGCAGCTTGCGGGCCACCTCGCGGCCGTTGACGACCGTGATCTCGTACGTGAGCTCCCGCTCGCCGGCGACGCCCGCGACCCGCTCCTGGCGCACCCCCTTGGGCAGCGCGCCGTCCAGCATGCGGTTCGTCCGGAACGCGATCGGCTCGGCGAGCGTGACCGCACGCTTCTCCACGACCGGGCGGCTCCGCGTCTGCAGCTGCGGATGCACCGGGCGGAACGTCGCATCGGGCTCCAGCGCGGGCGACTCCGCCGACGCCTCGACCGCCGGCGGCCCGTCCTGGAACGAGGCGGTCGGGTCGTCGTCGGCGAAGAACCCGACGAGCGCCACGCCCCCGCAGCAGGGCACGACCAGGGCGGCCACCACCCCGGCCCGCTGCCACGGCGTCAACCGCTCCCACGTCCGATTCGTCACGCTTTCATTGTGAGCGACCCGCAGCCCTCCCGCGTGCGACTCCGCCCGCCAGCTCCCAGCCCGTCGCGGCGGCGCCCGAGAGCCCCGGCCTCTGCTTCTACGAGCTCGTGAGCGGAACGGTTGGCGGAAAACGGTTGACCAGCAGTTTGCTGAGCAGATCAGCCGCGGCGAACGTGAGCGGCTGCCCATGAAGCTCACCCGGATCGAGCGGTCGGAATCCCGGGAGGGCTGAGGGGCGCGCGGGGGTCAGACGAGCTCGCCGCCGAGGCGGGCGGTGCCGAGGCGGGCGGCGTGGGCGACGTGCGGGGTGCTGATCCGGGAGGCCTGCACGAGGAAGCGGTGCGCCGTCGCGGTGAAGTCCCCGTAGGTGCGGATCATCGCGTCCATCCGCCGGAGTGCCCGCTCGTAGCGGCTCGGGTCGAAGTCGCGGATCTGCCACGGGACCGCACGGAGCTGGTAGACCACCGCGCCGATGTCGTGGAACGTCAGCGGGACCCGTTCCTCGCGGACGTCCGTGACGGTGAGGCCGGCGTCCTCGAGCGCGTCGACCGCGGCCCGGGCGTCCCAGGTGCGCAGGTAGGGCGGCGGGGCGCCCAGTTCGGCGTTGAGGTCGGCCAGGTCGTCGCTGCCCACCTGCTGGCTCAGCAGGGTGCCGCCGGGGCTGAGCAGGCGGGCCAGGTCGGCCGCGGGCAGCCGGCCGTGGCGGCTGAGCACCAGGTCGAACTCGTTCTCGTCGCCGGGCAGCTCGGTCACCACGGACACGCCGAACGGGGCGAGCCGGTCGCGGGCCACCGCCACGTTCGGCGCCCAGCTCTCCACCGCGACCGTGTGCGCGGGCAAGGGCGCCAGCTCGGCCAGCAACTCGCCGCCGCCGGTGTCGAGGTCGAGCAGGCTGGCGGCGCGGCGGATCAGCGGGCGGGCCAGGCCCGGGAAGGACCAGGACGGCTCGGAGCCCACCGCGCGCCCGTCGGTCCAGGCGAACTCCCAGCCGGTGATGGGTACGCCCACGGCCTCGCCGACGAGCTGTTCGTACTGCGGTCCGGTACCCATGGCTGCGACGGTAACCGGATGACCACGGTCAGCGCGACCACGTTGCCCGGAGGTTTACCATCCGGTGATGGTACGGCCGTCAGGGCGTGATGTGACGACGTATGTCGATGAGTCAGTCACCGGTGGGTTCGGTCAGGCTCGCCAGGATCTCGGCGATCGCGGCGGGGGTGTGGCGCAGCGTGGCCCGGCCGACGCTGAACTCGACCCGAAGCACCGCGGGGTCGCCCGTCGGGAACGCCCGTGACCAGGTCCAGAGGCCGGCCTCCTCGGCCAGCCGCTTGGTGTTGGCCCGGAAGGTCTCGTCGGTGGTGATGAGGAGCAGGTGCATCATCGGTGTCTGCGGCGGGTCCGGCACCACCCGGATCCGTGGCACGGCGCCCAGCGCGGTGGCGATGGCCCGGGCGTGCACGAGCCGCTCCGGCATCTGGGCCAGGGTGTCGTCGACCAGGCCCAGGGCCGAGGAGGCGGCCGGCCACATCGCATAGAGCGTGCCGCCGAGCCGGGAGCGCCACTCGCGGACCTGCTCGATCACGTTGCGCGGGCCGGCGACGCAGCAGCCCGGCAGCGCCCCCACGCCCTTGTAGAACGAGACGTAGACGGTGTCGAAGAGCGCGGCGATCTCGGCGGGCGTGCGCTCGTAGCCCGCGCTCGCCTCCCAGATCCGGGCGCCGTCGAGGTGGACCGCCGCGCCGCGCTCGCGGGCCCAGCCGGTCTGCGCGACCAGGTCGTCCCACGCGGGCAGCTGCCCGCCGAGGTCGCGCTGGGGCAGCTCCAGCAGCAGCGCGGCGAACGGCTCCGCGACCGGGGTGAGGTCGTCGAGCCCGAGAAGGCTCTCGTGGCTCCCCACGCTCCGGCCCACCAGGGAGTGCAACCGCTGGTGCGCCTGGTTCTCGTGCTGCTCCAGGTGCGCGTAGGGGTGCCAGAGCACGGTGCGCGTGCCGCGGCTGTCGGCGTGCACCCGCAGCGTCGCGCCCTGCGCCATCGTGCCGCTGGGCAGGAACACGGCCGCCGGCTTGCCGAGCAGCCCGGCGACGTGCTCCTCCAGCTCGGCCACCACCCCGCCCTCGCCGTAGACGTCGGGGGCGGCCCCGGGATCCACCGTGGCGAGCAGGTCCCGGGGCCGGTCGAGCCCGTTGCCGAGGATGGTGTCGGTGCAGGCGGCCTTGCGGGCGCTGAGGTCATCGGTCACGACTTCATCCTTGCGGGTCAGCCCCGGACCGGCATCAGCAAGGTGTATCCCGTCGGCATCCGCAGGGCCAGCGGCTTGACCGGTCCGTCGAGCTGCAGCTCCAGCTGGCCCGGCCCGCCCGCGTCGAGCGCCTCGAGCAGGAACTCCCGGTTGACCGCCACGTGCGCCGCCGGGTCGGCGGCCCACTCCGCCTCCGCCGCGGCGCGCAGGGCACCGGCGTCGTCGAGGGCGAGAACGACCACCTCGTACGCCGACCCGTCGTGCTCCCGGCGCACTGGCGCGGCCGCGGCGACG
Source organism: uncultured Actinoplanes sp. (assembly GCA_934667465.1). Classification (GTDB taxonomy): domain Bacteria; phylum Actinomycetota; class Actinomycetes; order Mycobacteriales; family Micromonosporaceae; genus Actinoplanes. Next base: position 6,264 of record CAKUMG010000220.1, read on the forward strand.
GCCTCGCGCAGGGCCGGGACGTCGACGGCGATCCGCAGCGACCCGGTGGCCGGCCCCAGCCTGCGGTGGTCCGGGAACTCCGCCTCGACGGGCACCGCCGCGAGCCGGCCCGCCTCGCCCTCGGCGGTGACCGAGGTCGCCTCCAGCGCGAGCACGATCTCGCCGGCCTCGAGCAGCGGGCGCAGCGCGTCGGCGAACGGCAGCGGGGCCAGCACCCGGACCGGCGGCCCGGTCACGGCGGCGGGCACCTCGGCGACCGCGAGCCGGAACCGGTCGGTGGCCGCCAGCGTGAGCCCGTCGCCGGTGCTCTCCAGCAGAATCCCGTTGATCATGGGCAGCGCGGGGTCGGCGGACGCGGCGAACCGGACCGCGTCGAGCGCGGCGGCCAGGTCGGCGGCGGGCAGGGTGACAGTGGTCATCAGAGGCTCCTCGGGCTCGGGGCTGCCGTCCAGCAGCCGGTGCAACCGGGAGAGCTCGCGCCGCGCATCGGTGAGGCCGTCCTCCAGCCGCGCCAGGTGCTCGTCGAGCAGCTTGCGCACGGACTCGGGCCGGGGCAGCTCGGCGACCGCGCGGGCGATCTCGGCGACCGGCATCCCGACCCGGCGCAGCCCGGCCACCAGCCGCGCCGCCCGGATCTGCCCCTCGCCGTAGCGCCGGTAGCCGGTCGCCGGGTCGACCTCGGCCGGCACCAGCACCCCCGCCTGGTCGTAGAACCGCAGCGCGCTGACCCCCAGGCCACTGGCCCGGGCGACCTCGCCGATTCCCCGCATCCCGCTCTCCACCCCGGTCACCCTGCCGCCTCGACAAGGTCGAGGGTCAAGCTCACACGGACTGGAATACCAGCCCGACACCCAGGGCCGCCATCACGACGGCGATCAGCCCGTCCAGCACGCGCCACGCACCGGGGCGCGACAGGACCGGTGCCAGCCGCCGGGCTCCCAACCCCAGGCCGCAGAACCACACGATGCTCGCCGTGACCGCGCCCAGGCCGAAGAGCCAGCGCTCCGGGTGCTGCTGGGCGACCGCGCCGAGCAGCAGCACCGTGTCCAGGTAGACGTGCGGGTTCAGGTAGGTCAGGGCGAGGCACGTCAGCACGGTCGCGCGCAGGGAGGCCGGGCTGCCGTCGGTGGGCGTCAGACCGGTGGGCCGCAGCGCGCGGCGGGCGGCCAGCACGGCGTACCCGAGCAGGAAGGCCGCACCCGCCCACCGGATGACCGCCACCGTCGTCGGATGCGCGGACACGACCGCACCGAGGCCCGCGATGCCGGCGGTGATCAGGACGGCGTCGGAGAGCGCGCAGACCGCGACGACCGCGAGCACGTGTTCCCGGCGCAGACCCTGACGCAGGACGAACCCGTTCTGCGCCCCGATGGCGATGATGAGCACGGCGGACGCGGCGAAGCCGGCGAGGATGGAAGCGAGCACACCTCGACGGTAGGTCCCGTTCTTGATGTACTCCAGCTAAAGATTCTTCAGGAGCATTAGGGACTCTGATGGATGCTGTGCAGCTGGCGACGTTCCGGGCCGTCATCGCCGAGGGCAGCTTCGACGCGGCGGCCCGCGCGCTGCACGTCACCCCTTCGGCGGTCAGCCAGCGGATCAAGGCGCTCGAGCAGGACGTGGGGCAGGTGCTCGTCCGCCGGACGAAGCCCGCCGAGCCGACCGCGGCCGGGCAGGCGCTGGTCCGGCTGGCCGGTCAGATCACGCTGCTGGAGCGCGAGGCGCTGGACGCGGCGCGGGGCGGCCCGGCGTCCGGCGGCCGTACGCGGATCTCGGTCTCGGTGAACGCGGACTCGCTGCAACCCTGGTTCCTGCCCGGGCGCGCCGGCGGGCCGGGCCTGATCC
>CAKUMG010000221.1 GCA_934667465.1 uncultured Actinoplanes sp.
GTTCCCGGGCGCCGCGGGCTACGCGACGGCCAAGGCGGCGGTGACCGCGTTCGCGGGGGCGGTCGCGGTCGAGTACAAGAAGCAGGGCGTGCGCGCGAACACGGTGCTGCCGAGCGTCATCGACACCCCCGCCAACCGGGCCGCGATGCCGGACGCGGACGTCTCCCGCTGGGTCACCCCGGAGGAGATCGCGGGCGTGATCGCCTTCCTGGTGAGCGACGCCTCCGCGCCCACCAGCGGCGCGAGCATCCCCGTCTACGGCCGGGCCTAGTCAGAAGCCTTCGGCGATCTGGTACGTGACGACGGTCGCGGCCGCGGCGAGTGAGGCGAACGTGACGGCCACCGCGCGGACGTGCGCGACCAACGCCCCGGCCAGCGCCGGGATGCGGGCCGCGGACGACCGCGCGGGCCGCACCGTGCCGGTCGCCGGGAGGTGGGCCAGCATCGCCGCCTGCACCTGCTCCGGGCTCCCGTTGGCGTCGATCACCACGAACCGCGGGAACTCGGGCAGCGCGCGGTAGGACGCGTCGGCGGCGCGCAGGTAGCTCATCTCCTCGTGGTCGTAGCCCCGGCGCTCGATCCGGTCGTACGCCACCGCCGGGTCCACGGCGAGCAGGAACGTCACGTCGGGCGCGGGGAAGACGCGGTACGCCAGCCGGGCCCGCCGCTCGGCGCGGTTGAGCCGCTCGGGGCGGGGCGTGCGGGCGTGGGCGCGGATGCTCGCGAACTGACACACCGCGTACCGGTCCATCACGGTGACCTCGCGGGTCAGGGTGCGGCGCAGCAGCGTACGGAGGATGGCGAGCCAGCGCAGCACCGACTCCACGGCCAGCATGCCCCTGCGGCCGAGCAGGTCCTCACCGTCGGCGCGGCCCAGGGCGGCGGCGAGCCGGCCGAACCAGTGGCGGCCGCCGGCGTTGCGCCGGTAGCGGGCCGGGACGCCCCGGGCGGCCAGCGCGCCGGCCAGCAGGTGGGCCTGGGTGGTCTTGCCCGATCCGTCGATCCCGACCAGGGCGATCGTGCGCGGAGAGGCGGTGGCGGAGGGGGCGGGGACCGGGCCGGGAACCATACCCACCGACGGTAGCGCGGGTTGTCACTAAGCGTTCCGGTCCGGCGCGCCGCTCTGGCCGTACAAAATAGTCCTTAGCAGTTGAATTCGACCGGGTGTCCCGCGTGGGCTGCGTTACAAGCACAACCGGGCGGGGTAGACGTTCCGTCGAGAAAACGGACATCGACCAAGGGAGATCGCGATGCCGCTCCGGGTGGACGAGGGGCTGGTGACCACGCTCAAGCGCGTCGCCTCCACGCTCAAACAGGCCGAGGTGCCGTTCGCGCTGGGAGGCAGCTTCGCGGTCTATGCGCACGGCGGCCACTCCAGCGACCACGACGTCGACTTCGTGATCCGCGAGCAGGACAAGGAGCGGGCGCTCTCCGAGCTGGCGGCGGTCGGCTTCGAGGTGGAGCAGCCCCCCGAGGACTGGCTGGTCAAGGTCTTCGAGGAGGGCCGGATGGTGGACCTGATCTACCGCCCGGTGGAGTCGCCGGTCACGGACGAGACGCTGCGCGAGGCCGAGATGCTCTCCGTCGAGGCGATCAAGATGCCGGTCCTGTCGGCGACCCAGCTGATGATCCACAAGCTGCTCAGCTACAGCCAGCACTACTGCAACTTCGCCACCGGGCTGCCGGTCGCGCGGTCGCTGCGCGAACAGATCGACTGGGAGCGGGTGCGCCGGGAGACCGCGAAGTCGCCGTACGCCGAGGCGTTCTTGATGCTGCTCGACCGGCTGGACGTGGTGCCGGACGCCGGCAACCCGCAAGTGACCGTGGGGGGATGACATGACACAGCAACTCGACGAGTACGTGGAGGCGCAGATCCAGCGCCTCCTCACCGAGACCGGCTCGGTGGCCGAACAGGGCATCACCGTGCAGCGCCGCGAGCACCTGCTGGTGCTGGGCGGCGAGGTCGAGAGCGCCCAGCGGCGCGACGAGATCTGCCGGCAGATCACCACGAACTTCCCGGACGTGGAGATCGCCTGCGACATCGGCATCGTCCGCGCCGCGGCGCCCAGCGAGGTGGAGGAGATCTCATGATCCGGATCGCCGCCGTGGGCGACGTCCACGTGGACAAGGACGTGCTGGGCCGCTACCGGCCCGCGCTGGAACAGCTGCCGGACGTCGCCGACGCCCTGCTGATCGCCGGGGACCTCACCCGGCACGGCACGGTGGACGAGGCGCGGTGCATGGCGCAGGAGTTCGGCGGGCTCGGCGTGCCGGTGGTGGTGGTCCTGGGCAACCACGACCACCAGAGCGACCAGGAGGCCGAGGTCTCGCGGGTGCTCACCGACGCCGGCATGACGGTGCTCGAGGGCGACGGCACGGTGCTGGAACTCAACGGGCACCGGCTCGGCATCGCCGGGGCGAAGGGCTTCGGCGGCGGGTTCGCCGGCGCCTGCGCCAGCAAGTTCGGCGAGCGGGAGATGAAGGACTTCGTCGGTACGACCGAGGCGATCGCGGACAAGCTGGGCGCGGCGCTGCGCGGGCTCGACTGCGACGCCCTGGTGGCGCTGACGCACTACGCCCCGGTGCCGGAGACCCTCGCCGGCGAGCCGCTGGAGATCTACCCCTTCCTCGGCTCCTATCTGCTGGGGCAGGCCATCGACTCGGCACCGACCGCGCTGGCCCTGCACGGGCACGCCCACCATGGCACCGAGCGCGGGCGCACGCCCGGCGGCGTCCCGGTCCGCAACGTCGCGCACCCGGTCATCAAGCAGGCCTACAACGTCTACCAGCTGCTGTCCGAGGGCGTCGACGCGGAGCTCGTCACCGCCTGAGAAGCACCGGCCCGGCCCCGTCTCCCCCGCGGAGACGGGGCTTCGTCGCATGTGGACCCGAAACGCCTTTGTGATCGAGGCATCACAGGTTTTCTATTTTGCGGCGTCGGGTAATCGAGCGGCCATGACACTTCTGCTCTGGATCCTCGCAGTCATCCTCGTAGTCGCCGGCATCCTCGCCATCTTCCGCAAGCAGCTCCTCTGGGGCATCGTGCTCATCGTCGTCGGCCTCCTCGTCGGCCCGGGTGGCGTCAGCATCTTCAACTGATGTGCCCGGCGACAGCCGGGCGGGCATCCCTCACCGGGGCTGCCGTAGATCTACCTCTCGCAGGCAGGTCTACGGTGGCCCCGGTTCTTTCTGAGTGCTCTATGTGGTGACCCGCACACGAGGTGCGATGTCCTAGATCGGACTCGTGACCTAATCCTCAGCGAAACGATCCCCCCGACGTTCGCGAGGTACCGGCCGTGGCCGAGGTCCATCACTTCACCTACGGAGCCTTCAATCCGATCGCCGCCTATCTGGTGGCGGTCCTCGGCTCCTTCCTCGGCCTGCTGAGCACCGGGCGTGCCCGCAGCGCCCGGACCACCGGCCGGCGGACCCGCTGGCTGATCATCGCCGCCTTCTCGATCGGCGGCGCGGCCATCTGGCTGATGCACTTCACCGCGATGCTCGGCTTCGAGGTGCCGGACAGCCCGGTGCGCTACAAGCCGTGGCTCATGATGCTGAGCCTCGGGCTCGCGGTCGTGACCGTCGGCTTCGGGCTGATGGCCGTCGGCCACGGCCGGCGCAGCATCCCGCGGGTCGCGATCGCCGGGACCCTGACCGGGGCCGGCGTCCTCGCCATGCACTACACCGGCATGGCCGGGCTGTCGGTGGCGGGCACGATCCACTACGACACCACCCTGGTGATCGTCTCGGGGGTCATCGCGGTGGTGGCCGCCACGGCCGCCCTGTGGTTCACCGTCTCGGTCAAGAGCATCGCGGCGATGTTCGGCGCGGCCGGGATCATGGGCCTCGCCGTCTGCGGCATGCACTACACGGGCATGGCGGCGATGAGCGTGCGGCTCGACGACGGCGTCGCGACCCACACCGAGGGTCTCCGGCCGCTGCTCATGATCGTGCCGATCACGCTGATCAGCGCGGCCACCATCCTCGGCGTCGCGCTCAGCGGCCTGCAGGCGATGACCGAGGAGGAGTTCACCGAGGGCGCCGACATCCCGCACCGGGGCTCGCACGCCGAGCCGCACAACCACGCGTGGTCGCTGCGCGCGGCCTCCCTGTCGGGCATGCGCCGGACGCCGAGCAGCCGCCCCTCCCCGCGCCCCGTCCCGCCCCGGCCCGCCGCCACCTCCGCCACGGAGGAGCCTGTTCTGGACTAGCCCGTCCCGTTATACGGTCTCCGCATGGCTCCCAGGATGCTGCTCTCGATGCCGCTGCACGCGATCACCGAGGTCTACGGTGAGGAGGGGCTGCGGGACCGCTTCATGCTCGAGCTCGAAGACCTGCCCGCGGACGACCGGAGCCGGCTGGAGGAGGCGCTCGCGCTGGCGTCCCGGCTGCACGCCGACGACCGGCGGGTCCGCGAGCCCTACCTCAACCACCTGCTGCGGGTCGCGATCCGGATCATGCGCTACTACGGCGTCAAGGACCCCGACGTCCTGGCCGCCGCGCTGCTGCACGACGCCGTCGAGGACCACCCCGCCGAGCTGGCCGGGCTGCCGGCGGAGCTGGGGCACCAGGTGCTCACCGAGGCCGCGGTCGCGGAGCTGGCCCGCCGCTTCGGGCCCCGGACGGCCGAGCTGGTCCGCTCGGTCACCAACCCGGAGTACGACCCGGAGCGCGATCGGCACGAGCAGTACCGCGAGCACGTGGCCGAGAGCCTGGAGCGCGATCCCTGGGCCCGGGTGATCAAAGTGAGCGACTTCACGGACAACGGCGTGGGGGTCATCCACACCACGTTCGACAAGGCCCGCAGCTCTGCGATCAAGTACCGTCCGCTGGTCCCGAAGCTGCGCGAGCTCGTGGGGCGGCCGGACACCCCGCTGTCGGTGTCCGCGAAGGATCACATCCTCGATCAGCTGGACCTGGCCGAGGAGCGGTTCGCCGCGATCTTGGACGATTGAGTGCTTAGCCTGGATGCATGTCCTCCTCCCTCAGTGAACTCCGTACCGAGTGGTGGCGCAGCGCCGTCATCTATCAGATCTATCCCCGCTCCTTCGCCGACAGCAACGGCGACGGCATGGGCGACCTGCCCGGCATCACCGCGCGCCTGACCGACCTGCGCGACCTCGGCGTCGACGCGGTGTGGCTGTCGCCCTTCTACCGCTCGCCGCAGCACGACGCGGGCTACGACGTGGCCGACTACCGCGCCGTCGACCCGCGCTTCGGCGACCTCGGCGACGCGGACAAGATGATCGCCGAGGCGCGCAGCCTCGGCCTGCGGGTCATCGTCGACCTGGTGCCCAACCACACGTCGAGCGAGCACGAGTGGTTCCGGGCCGCGCTCGCCACCGACCCGGGCAGCCCCGAGCGCGAGCGCTACATCTTCCGTGACGGCACCGGCGCCGACGGCAGCGAGCCGCCGAACAACTGGCGCAGCGTCTTCGGCGGGCCCGCGTGGGAGCGCGCCGCCGACGGCCAGTGGTACCTGCACCTGTTCGACGTCTCGCAGCCCGACCTCAACTGGGACAACCCCGAGGTGCGCGCCGAGTTCGAGAGCATCCTGCGGTTCTGGCTGGACCGGGGCGCCGACGGCTTCCGGGTCGACGTGGCGCACGGGCTGATCAAGGACGGCGAGCTGGCCCACTACGAGTACGGCGACGACGCCGTGCTCGGCGGGCTCACCCCGGAGGGTGCCGCGCCGCCGCCCATGTGGGACCAGGAGGGCGTGCACGAGATCTACCGGCAGTGGCGCGCCGTGCTGAACGAGTACGAGGGCGACCGGATCCTGGTGGCCGAGGCATGGGTCCAGCCGGCCGACCGGCTCGCCCGCTACGTGCGCCCCGACGAGATGCACCAGGCGTTCAACTTCGAATACCTGGTCACCACCTGGGACCGCGCGGCGCTGCGCGAGGTCGTCGACCGCACCACGGCCGCGAACGCCGCCGTGGGCGCGCCGACCACGTGGGTGCTGTCGAACCACGACGTCATGCGGCACGCCAGCCGGTTCGGCTTCACCGACGGCGCGGACCACCGCAACGGGATCGGTGCCGACGAGCCGCAGCCGGACGCGGTGCTCGGGCTGCGCCGCGCGCGGGCGGCCACGCTGCAGATGCTGGGGCTGCCCGGGTCCGCGTACCTCTATCAGGGTGAGGAGCTCGGCCTGCCCGAGCACACCACCATGCCGGACGAGTTCCGCGAGGACCCGACCTGGGAGCGCTCGGGCCACGCCGAGCGGGGCCGCGACGGCTGCCGGGTGCCGATCCCGTGGGAGGCAGACTCCCCCTCGTACGGCTTCGGGCCCACCGACGCGAGCTGGCTGCCCCAGCCGGCGTCGTGGTCGGAGTACGCGCTGGACCGGCAGCGGGGCGTGCCCGGCTCGACCTACGAGCTGTACCGCACCGCGCTGCGGCTGCGGGCGGAGCACGGGCTCGGCCTGGGCACGCTGACCTGGGAGGACGCGGGCGACGGCGTGCTCGCGTTCCGCAACGGCGACGTGCTGGTGCTGACCACGTTCGGCGCGGAGCCGGCGGCGCTGCCGGCCGGGGCCGAGGTGCTGGTCAGCAGCGGGCCGCTCGACGAGGACGGCCGGGTGCCGCAGGACGTCACGGTCTGGGCTCGGGTCTGACCTCGAGCTCGTGCTCGTGCTCGGCGTAGGTGGTCAGGGCCGCATGGGTTTCCGCCATGTCCCTGGCCACCGTCCGGCTCGCCAGCCAGTACATGATCCCGGTCGGGACGAAGAAAAGCTGGAACGCGGCCAGGCCGACCGCGTAGTTCAGCGGCGGCGGGAACGCGCCGGCCAGTCCGCGGAAGACGACCCCGACCAGGGCGTTGCCGCTCGCCCGCCCGGCGCCGTTGAGCAGGTTGCCCAGGCTGTAGACGGTGCCGCGGTGCTCCGGCGGGTTGACGTCGGCGATCATCGCGAACCAGTTCGGCGAGTTCGCCGACGTCAGGGCGAGCGCGACGACGGCGGTCAGCAGGCTGAGCCCGACCGTGGGCTCGGTGACCACGTTGGTGAGCACCCCCGCCACGATCGCGCCGGTGCTGCCGCCGTCGGGCACGTCGATGCGCATCGGCACGAAGTAGAGCACCACGTACAGCGGCACCGCCGCCAGCATGCCGATCGCGGCCACCAGCGCCCGGCCGCGCGGGGTCCGGCGCTGCAGGCGGTCGCCGGCCAGCCCGCCGAGGATCGAGAACGCGCCGCCCAGCTGGAACAGCGTGGCGAAGACGCTGCCCACGACGACCGCGGTGGCGGTGGAGTAGCCCTGATCCTCGGCCCGGGCCCGGAACAGCACGGGCAGCCAGACCAGCGAGCCGAACGCGATCTGCGCGGAGAAGCCCTGCATGATCAGCCAGACGTTGGTGCGCCGGGCGAGGATCTTCGGCAGGTGGTCGTGGTGGATCCGCTCGTCGTACTCCACGCCGGTGAGCTCGGGCTCGCTGTCGCCGCGCGGCACGTCGAAGGTGAGCAGGTAGGCGACGCCGGCCACGAGCCCGGCCGCCGCGACGACCAGGAAGGGGCGCCGCCAGTCGGTCGCGCCCAGCAGGCCGCCGAGCAGGGTCCCGGCGAGCGTGCCGACGCCCTGCGACAGGCCCCAGAAGCTCATCACCAGGCCACGGCGGCGCGGCGAGATCAGGTCGCTGACCACGGCGAAGCTGACGCTGGCCACGGCGCCGAGACCGACCGCGGCCAGCACCTGCGAGAGCAGGAACGACGGGTAGCCGCCGGCCAGCCCGGACCAGGCGGTGCCGAGCACCCAGATCACGGTGCCGGCCAGCAGCACCGGCTTGCGGTCGGTGCGGTCGCCCAGGTACGCCGCCCCGACCGCGGCCACCGCGCTGATCAGGAACATCACGGTCGTGGCGAGCGCGATGTGGCCCTCGCCGACGCCGAGCTCGGTGCCGATGCTGCCGTACAGGGGCGGGACCAGCCCGATCGCCACGTTGTCCAGCGACGCCAGCACCACGAAGACGACGACGCTGTACGCCCGGTGGGCGGTCCCTCCCCTGTTCACCCGACGAAGGTTAGCCGCCCTTCCGGTCGACGACCTTGTCACGGGCCGCCGCGTACTGCTCGCGGATCAGCGGGACACCCGTCGCCTC
>CAKUMG010000222.1 GCA_934667465.1 uncultured Actinoplanes sp.
CGTAGCGGGCGAAGTCACCCGACTGCTGCGCCGCCTTGGCCTCGGCGATGGCCCTGTCGAGCGCCGTCGCCGCTTCGGCGAGCTGACCGGTGAGCTGCGGGTTGTTGCCGCCCGTGGTCGGGGGCGGTGCGGCGTTGCCCTCTTCCGGCGTGGTGGCGGGCGGCTGGTTCTTGCCCTGCTGGACGAGCGCTTCGAGGCCCTCCTCCAGGCTGTCGGCGAGGACGACGTACCGGCCGCCGTCGCCGTAGGACATCAGGACCTTCTGCAGCAGCGGGGCCGCGTTGGTCTGCTGGCCGCTCTTGACGTAGACGGGTTCCACGTAGAGCATGCCGTCGCCGACCGGCAGGGAGATCAGGTTGCCGTAGAGCACCTGGGCCTGGTTGTTGGTCTGCAGCAGGTTGAGGTCCGGCCGGACCGTGCCGTTGTTGGTCATCCGCTGGTGGACCTGTGCCGGTCCGGGGATGGCCGTCTCATCGGGTAGTTCCAGGATCTCCAGCTGCGGCTTGCCGTCGACGTACGAGCCCGAGATCAGCGCCGCGAGGTTCTCCCGGTTGTTCGGGGTCACCGCCGAGGTGAGCTGGAAGCGGGTGGTGTCCTGGCCCGGGAGCTGGACGTTCAGGTAGTACGGCGGCTGCTTGGTCTGGCTGGTGCCGTCGGGCGCGTTGGGCACCGCCCAGAAGTCGTTACCGCTGTAGAAGTCGCCCGGCTGGGTGACGTGGAAGCGGGTCAGCAGGTTGCGCTGCACCTTGAACATGTCCGCCGGGTAGCGGAAGTGGTCCTGGAGCGCCACCGGGATCTCGGCCTTGGGCGTGATCAGGTCGCCGCCGAAGGCCTGGTTCCAGGCCTTGAGCACCGGGTCCTGGTCGTCGAACTCGTAGAGCGTGACGGTGCCGTCGTACGCGTCGACTGTCGCCTTCACCGAGTTGCGCATGTAGTTGATGTTGTCGCGGGCGAGCGCGAACGTGCCCGTGCCGGTGAGCTCGTCCGTCGTCTCCTCCTGCAGGTTGATCTGCTGGGAGTACGGGTAGCTCGCCGACGTCGTGTAGCCGTCGAGGATCCACTTGATGCGCCCGTCGACGACGGCCGGGTACGGGTCGCCGTCGATGGTGAGGAACGGGGCCACCTTCGCGACCCGCTCGCGCGGCTCGCGCACGTACATCAGGCGGCTCTCGCTGTTGACCGCGTCCGAGAGGACGAAGTTGCTCTCGGTGTTCTTGATGGCGAAGACCAGCCGGCGGAAGAACGAGCCGATCGGCACGCCGCCCTCGCCCTCGTAGGTGTACCGCGACGCGGTGTCCGAGTCGTTGGGCTGCGGGCGGTCGAACTCGACCTTGCGGGTCTCGTCCTCCTGGCCCACGATCGCGTACTCGGTGGACTGCTCGCCGTAGTAGATCCGGGGCTGGTCGACCTTGATCTGGTCTGTCGAGCCGGCCGCGCAGTTCGTGGCGGTGGTGCTGGTGCCCAGCGAGCCGGAGACGAAGACCGGCAGACCGCCGCACGCCTGGTTGGCCTCGGCGGCGACCAGCCCGTACCCGTGGGTGTAGGTGGTGTGCCGGTTGAGCCAGTTCTGCTGCTGGGTGGTGAGCGCCTGATCGTTGATCTCGCGGACGCCGACCACGAAGTCCTTGGTCTCGTCGCCGACCTTGTAGCGGTCGACGTCGAGCTTCGGGCCGAAGTCGTAGAAGCCACGGACCTGCTGCGACTGGGTGAACGCCTCGGAGACCAGCTGCGGGTCGACGACGCGTACGTTCTTGGCGCTGGCATTGTCGGCAAGGTCGCCGGGCGGGGTCACCGTGCTCGCCGGATAGGCGGTCGTCTTGGTGGCGGCCAGCCCGAACGCGTCCCGGGTCGCGACGATGGAACGCGAGATGTACTCCGCTTCCTTGTCCGCCTGGCTCGGCTTGACCTGGAAGTTCTGGACCGCCAGCGGGTAGATGCCGCCGATCGCGACGGCCGAGACCGCGAGCAGCGCCAGGGAGACGCCCGGCCACACCAGGTTGCGCATCACCACGTTGGAGAACACGATGATCGCGATCGCCACGACGATGGAGATGTAGGCGAGGATCTCCTTCGCCGGCAGCAGCGCGTTGACGTCGGTGAAGCCGGCGCCGTAGAGGTTGGGCGGCACGTGCTGCTCGAGCAGCAGCGCCCGCCGGTCCAGCACGTAGGCGACCGCCTTGAGCAGCACGAAGATCGCGACCAGCGTGGTCAGGTGTGCCCGCGCCGCGGTCGTCATGCGGTCGCCGACGCCCTGCAGGCGCACCCCGCCGAAGACGTAATGCACGGCGAGCGCGCCGATCACCGACAGCACGATCGCGGTGAAGGCGACGCCGAGCAGGTAGCGCAGCATCGGGTACTCGAAGACGTAGAACCCGACGTCGACCTTGAACTGTGGGTCCTCGACGCCGAACGGCTGGGAGTTCTGGAAGAGCATCCAGTCCTTCCAGCGGCTCTGGGCGGACAGGCCCGCGAAGAAGCCGATGACGATGCCGGCCACGGCGATCCACGTGCCGAAGCGCGGCTGGATCACCATCCGGTAGCGCTCGAGCGTGGCCTGCTCCGCCGAGTGCGGGCGCAGCAGCGGCCGCAGGCGGTAGGCCAGGTAGAGGTTGGCGGCGAGGACCAGCGCCATCGCCAGGCCGATCGCCAGGAACAGCAGCAGCCGGGTGACCAGCACGCTGGTGAAGACCCCCGTGAATTCGACCTCGTCGAACCACAGGTAGTCGGTGTAGGCGTCGATGCCCCAGCCCAGGAGCGTGAACAAGAGGAAGACCCCGACGAGGACGCCGACGGTCACGCGACCGCGCCGGCTCATCCTCGGTAGAGGACTGTTACGCATGACCAACGTGAACCCCACAAATTCAGGACTGGTACTTCACTTCGAGTAGTGCGTTGTTGCGAACTTTAGGGCGTCTGACTGTTGCGAATGGGGCACCTGCACCTTTTGCCCGGTTGGCAATCCGATTTCAGGACGCGGTGCACGGTTTCGGAGTTCCGCCGGAGTTGAAGACCTGCAGCGCCGTCAGGGCGTCGTCGACGGTGGCGACCCGGGCCATCGGCAGCCCGTCGACGGTGTTGCGCAGGGCCTCCGCGCAGTTGTCCGCCGGCACCAGGAAGATCTGCGCGCCCGCGTTCTTCGCGCCGACGAGCTTCTGCGGGATGCCGCCGATCGCGCCGACGTCGCCCTCGTCGTCGATGGTGCCCGTACCCGCGATGATCTTCCCGCCCGTCAGGTCCTCGGGCTTGAGCTTGTCGATGATGCCCAGCGAGAACATCAGGCCGGCGCTCGGGCCGCCGATCTCGTCGAGGTCGATCGCCACGGTGAACGGGTGCGGCTGCTTCTTGTCGATCGAGACGCCGATCCGCGGGGTCTTGCCGTCCTCGGCCGCCTTCGTGGTGATCGTCACCGTCTCGGGCTGCCCGCCGCGGCTGATCGCGATCGTCAGCGCCGTGCCCGCGGGCTTCGCCTTGACCAGCTCGGTCAGCTTCTCCGGGCTCGTCACCTCGGCGCCGTCGACGGTCGTGATGACGTCGTCCTTGCGCAGCACCCCGGTCGCCGCTCCCCCGTCGCTGACCTCCGTCACGTACGTCTGGACGGGGTAGCCCAGCTCGCGCAGCGCGACCGTCTCGGCGCTGGTCTGCGAGGTCTTGAACTCCTCGGCGTTCTGCTGCTCGACCTGCTGCTCGCTGCGGTCCGGCGGATAGATGACGTCGCGCGGGACGACTGCCTGCTCGTCGCTGAACCAGCCGCGGATCGCCCACACCAGCTCGACCCTGTTCTGCACGCCGACCGTGGTCAGCCGCAGCTGGCCGACGCTGGTGGAGGTGTCGGCCTCCGTCACCTGGATGACCTCTTTGCCGTTGTCCGAGCCGAGGGTGTTGACCGTCGGACCGGGCTTGAGCACCACGTACGGCAGGGGGAAGGCCATGACTCCGACTGCCAGCAGTGCGGTGATCAGGGCGCCGAGGATGACCGTGACACCGCGACGTCTCATGCGCGTGACCGTATCAACCGTCCCTGAGTTCTCTCTGAGCTGACACCGGCAACGGGCACGGACGGGCTTTTCGCGCGTACCGTTGGGGACGTGCCTGATATCCCGTTCGGCTTCAGCCTGCCGGGCGCCCAGCCGCCCGATCCCTCCGACCCGCAGCAGATGCAGCAGTTCATGAATCAGCTGCAGCAGATGTTCGCCGCGCCCGGAAGTGGCCCGGTCAACTGGGATCTGGCCCGCCAGGTGGCGGCCAGCCAGCTGAGCGCGTCCGGCGACCCCGCGGTGAGCATGTACGAGCACAGTGCCGTCACCGAGGCCCTGCGCCTCGCCGACCTGTGGCTCGACCCGGCGTCCGCCATGCCCTCCGGCATCCGTGACGCGACAGCGTGGAACCGCAACGAGTGGGTCTACAACACGCTCGAGGTGTGGAAGAAACTCTGCGACCCGATCGCGGGCCGCATGGTCGGCGCCATGGGTGACCTCGTGCCCGAGGAGGCCCGCGCCCAGCTCGGCCCGATGCAGTCGATGGTCGCGACGCTGGGCGGCGCGCTGTTCGGCGGTCAGCTCGGCCAGGCGCTCGGCCAGCTCGCCGCGGAGGTGCTCTCCGCCGGCGACATCGGCCTGCCGCTGGGCCCCGCCGGCACCGCCGCGCTGGTGCCCGCCAACATCAAGGCCTACGGCGACGGCCTGGAGCTGCCCGAGGACCAGGTCCGGCTCTATGTCGCGCTGCGCGAGGCCGCACACCAGCGCCTCTTCCAGCACGTGCCGTGGCTGCGCGCGCACGTGCTGCACGCGGTGGAGACCTATGCCAACGGCATCACGGTCAACCGCGAGGCGATCGAGGAGGCGATGAGCCGCGTCGACCCGAGCGACCCCGAGTCGATGCAGGCGATGGCGCTCGAGGGGATCTTCACGCCCGAGGACACGCCGCAGCAGAAGGCGTCGCTCGCCCGGCTCGAGACGGTGCTCGCGCTGATCGAGGGCTGGGTCGGGCACGTCGTCGACAGCGCCGCGGGCGACCGGCTGCCGTCGGTGGTCCAGCTCGGTGAGGCTTTCCGGCGCCGTCGCGCCGCGGGCGGCCCGGCCGAGCAGACGTTCGCCGCGCTGGTCGGGCTCGAGCTGCGCCCCCGCCGCCTGCGGGAGGCCGGTGCGTTGTGGGTCGCGGTCACCGAGGCCCGGGGCGTGCAGGGCCGGGACGCGCTGTGGGACCACCCGGACCTGCTGCCGACCGACGAAGACTTCGCCGACCCGCAGAAGTTCGCTTCCAGCCAGCTCGACTGGGACATCTCCGAGCTCGACGGGCTGGACGGCCCGGAGGACAAGAAAGAGTAAAAGGCAGATGTCGTAGCTTGGTGGGGGTGCGGACCGTCGCTCCCGCCGAGGGCCCGGTGCGGCTTCGCCGGCCGCTGACGCGTCCGGAACGCGAAGCCCCACCGGGCGACGTGCGTGAGTGGGGTGGGTCAACCCCCGAGCAGCGCGCGCGTGTTCTCCCAGCCCTCGAGGTTGACGTCGAGGGTCGCCAGGTCCGTCGGCCCGCGCAGTCGCCGCCACTCGGGCGTGGACTCGACCAGGCTCGGCTGGGGCGCGCCGCGGCGTACCGTCATCGGGGTTGCGTCGTCCAGGTCGTGATCGGCCAGCCACTCCGGCACGGGCAGGGTCGCGGCGATCGCCAGCAGGCCGGCGCCGCGGCCGGTGGGAGCCACCGCGACGGGCTTGCCGCTCAGCGGGCGCAGCAGCTTGCCCAGGATCATGCCGGGCACGTCGGCAGCGTCGGCCGCGAGCACGGCGCCCTGGTCGTAGCCCTCCGAAGCGGCCCGGCGCAGGACGGGCAGCACGGTGGCGCTCGGCACCTCCCAGATGGGCGTCCCGGGCCAGGCGATCTCGTGCGCGAGCGGCAGGTCGGCCGCGGTGGCCGCGATGGCGGGCTCGGCCTGGGCCAGCCGCGCAAGCAGGTCCACCACGTCCTCGGCCAGCGCGGTGCGCCATGCGGCGAGGTCCACGCCCGGCGGGCTCCAGGTGACCGGGTTCAGCAGGGCCACTACCACGCGTCGGGTCACGTCCGAAAGGCTAGCCGGGCGCCCGCCGCACGGGCAGCGGGGTCAGTCGTCGGCGAGCACCAGGCCCGTGGCCGCGGAGATGCCCTCGAGATAGCCGCGGGCGCGCTCGGCCTTGGGGTAGCGGTTGACCAGCTCCCAGAACGCGGTGCTGTGGCTGGGGACCACCAGGTGGGCCAGCTCGTGCAGCAGGACGTAGTCGATGACCCAGTCCGGCATCTCCTGGATCCGGTGCGAGATGCGGATGCTGCCGTCGTCCGGGGTGCAGGAGCCCCAGCGGCCGTTCTGGTTGGTGACCCACCGGACGCTGGCCGGCACGGCGCCGCCGGCGTGGTCGGGCAGGTAGCGGGCGATGAGCCGGCGGGCGCGGGTGTGCAGTTCGTGATCCGTGCGCTGCACGCGCTCCTCGCGGGCGGCCAGGCGGGCGAGCATCCGCGCCACCCACTCGGTCTCCTCGGCGCGGGAGAACCGGTCGGGGATGAGGACGACGACCCGTTCGCCCTCGCGGTACGCGGACACCGTGCGACGGCGACGCTGACTGCGCCGCACTTCGACGACAGGCTTACGCGTCCTGGCCATTACCGGCTCGCGCAGCCCAGACTCGGCTTCACATAGCGACGTTAATGCGTCAGGCCCAGGTGGCCGCAAGGGTACGGCAAACGACACGCACCCAAAATGTGAGCTACGCCCCAGTTAATCCGAAAATATTTTCCACCCGCGCAACAGAGTCCCGCGCTGCCTCAGGTTATCCCCCACACCGACGCCAGAACCATCGGCCCCAACCGCTCAAGATCATTCACCCGCACCCGCGGCCACCCAAGCCCGAATTGTCCCGCGACACGCCGTTCGCCTCGCGGATCGTGAGCACGATCACCGGCCATGACGCCTCTCACCGAGAAACGTCTCGTCCGGCCCGAAAACCGCGGTGGTCCCTGCCCATCTCGACCCCGCCGTCCCTTTTGGGCGTTCTGAAGTGATTCGTCGGCGTGTCCCCTCGAAATTGCCCGAAAAGGGGCATCTCGACCGGCAGACTCACGACGTCGACGACACAGCCGACGCTGCGCTGACATGGAAACAGCCGGACGTGGGTAGTGTCCGCCCCTGGCGGGGTGGTCATATCCGCTGGTCGCGGGGCGGTCCAGCGCCGAACACAGATCGCGGCCTGCCGCCGCGAGCACGCCTCGAGCGTTCCGGATCACCGATCCGACGCTTCTGGCACCGGGCCGACCCGGCCGACAACTGACGAGGAGGAACCGTGGCTGACAACACGTACAACGGCTACTGCGTGAAGTGCAAGGAGAAGCGCGACTTCCAGGGCACTGTCGAGGTTTCGAAGACCGGCATGAACATGGCCAAGGGCAAGTGCCCGGTCTGCGGCACGACCGTGAACCGGATCCTGGGCAAGGCCAAGGCCTGATCCAGGTCCGAGCTCTTCCCCTCGGAGACCGAGGCCGGAGCCGGCCGTGATCGTGAGGCGGGGGTGGCCCTCCGGGGTCGCCTCCGCCGCGCGAGGCATCAAGTAGCGATCCCATAACACCCCGTAGTTATCCACCGCCTCTAGCAGGCCTGTGGATAACTTGCCAACCCCTGTGGATACGAGAGCGACCGACGCCTCGGGGCCTGTGGATAACCAACGCTGTCCGCAGCAGCGGCGTGACACCCTGTCACGCATGACCCGACCGAGGCTGCACCGACCCACCCTGCTGCCGGGCCTCCCCCGCATCTGGCGGGGTGAGCGCACGCTGCAGCTGGGCCTGCAACCCGCACGGGCCGTCCTGATCGATCTCCCCGACCCGGCGGCCGCCCGGATTCTCGATCTCCTCGACGGCACCCGCGCCGAACGAGCCGTCCTCCACGCCGCCGGTGCCCTGGGTGTTCACCCCACCGAGGCCGCGGCCCTGGTCGACCTCCTGCACGAAGCGGGCCTCGTCGTCCCCGCCCAGCGCCTCTACCCGCCGGCCCTCGACGGCCCGGCCCGCCGCCTCCTGGCCGGCGAGGCGGCCGCGCTCGCCCTCCGCGCCCACGAGGACCACCCG
>CAKUMG010000223.1 GCA_934667465.1 uncultured Actinoplanes sp.
GGTCCAACCCTGCATGCCCATCGCCTCGAAGACCTGACGCACCAGGTGCTCGAATTCGCCGTATCCCATCTGCATGAGATCCGGACGATGGTCGAGGGTCGACACCGCGTCGAGGCCGTCGATGAAGGCGAACTTACTCAGGTCGAAGACAAGGATCGGCTCGATAGGCTTCACGGCATAGGGGTGCTCGGACACTCGGGCGCGCAGATACGGCAAGCAGTCGGCGGGTGTCACTCGGTCCAGGACGAGTTGCTCGAACGTCGATCGGTCGATGTCAAGGCTGATTAGGCAGGGATACTCCTGCCGACCGGTGCCCGGGTTGATGGCGTCGACATGCCCGTTGAAAGCAATCTTCTGAATATGGCCATCCGCGTCGAGCAGACCCCTGAGAGCCAGCAGCGTCACTTGGGCGATGACGTCACGGTACAGCCGCTTGACCTCTGTCTCCGGTCGCTTCGTCTCAGCGATCGTGTCTTGGTGTGTACCACTTTGAATGAATCGGAACGACTTGACAGTCGGGATGATGTCGGTTCCAGGAAGCTGCAGCTGGACCACGAGCTGCTCGGCATCGGGGTTGTAGGCGACCTCGGCACGACGGGGAAACTGGGGTGGGAGTAGCAGCCGGGAGAGCACCTGTTCGCAATACCGCTCCACGCTCCGCTTTCGGCGCTCGCCGAGCGCCGTGATCTCGGCATCGATCCTGCGGTTGTGCTCCAGGCAGTCTGCCTGCTCCTGCGATACCCGCGCATCGAATGCGGCACGCGCCTCCCCCAGGCGCTGATGCCGGTCACGCTCCTGCTGCTCCCAGACAGCCACCGCGCCGTCGAACCGTTGACGGGCTTGTGCCAGTGCAGCTTGATGACGCTCTCGACCGCCGAACAGCGTCGACAACACGCCGGGTTCGGCAGGAGCGAAGTGTCTCCAGTCAGGCCGCGGAGCCGGCTCGCCCAACCTACCGGGCTCGAAGGCCGTCTGACGTACAGAGCGTTTGAAGCGTTGCAGGTCAACCCTTGCAGGGCGCCGGATACCCTCGGCCAGGAGGCCTTCAAGTATCGCTACCCACCGGGTGACCTCAGTGGTCTTCTGTTCGGCTTGAGCTCGACGGGAGGCGATGTACCGGGCCTTCTCCTCCTTGGCAGCCGCGTCAGAAACGCGCTTCGCTGCGCGTTGATCGCGTTCGGCCTGCCGCAATTGGCTTTGCTGTATCCGATAGAAGTCCGCATTGCCTGATCGTTTGTTCGAGGCCATCCGCCACCCATCGACGTCGTCGCCTCAGGATATCGACCACGGCGACTCGCGTCGAGACCCGCAGCATCTAAGTGGTTACTTTAGGTGACACCGAGCACGCGGACGACCGAGTGGCGTCCTGGCCGGGCTCGCGGCGGCGGTGCTGGTAAACCGCCGCCGCGCGATCTGATCGGTCACCGGCGCACGCGGAGGGCCGTTCTGGCGAGATCGTGGCCGGAGGCGAAACAGATCCGGCAGTTGTCATCCACCCAGAGCTCGTAGAAGCGGGTGCTGGGCCGGCGGCACTCCCACGCGGTCCACACGCCCTGGGCGCTGCCCGCCGCGCCGCGGGCCTCGCAGGCGGACCGGCTCGAGTAGCGGGAGTGGTAGCGGAAGGCCGCGGCCTGCGAAGACGTGGAGGCGGCCGCGCTGACGGACGGCGCCCGTTGCGCCGGCGCGGCCTGGGCGGGGACGGCGGCGCCCAGCACGAGTGCCGCGCCGATCGCCGATGCTGCCACGGCTTTGATCCATTGCCTGGTCATGTCGCTCCTCCTCGGAGGGTCGTTCTGAGAACGTCCCAGGAGGAGCCATATTCGCACCACGCACGCCCGTGTAGGCCCCGTCGGACATGTGTCTCAGTCGGCTCGCGGACTGTGCGGCGGGGCCGGGCACCGGAGCCTGGGACGACCAGATCGAACGGGGGTTACGAGATGGGAACGGAACAGCATGGTTTGACCAGGCGGAGGCTGCTCACGACGGCAGGGGCCGCCACAGCGGGCATCGTTGCGGCGGGGCTTCCGGCCGGGCCGGCAGCGGCGGCGGTCAACGACGCGCATCTGCTGATCGGCACGCTGACGTCGCCGCCGAAGCTGCTGCACAAGCTGCGCCGGGGGTCGGACGAGGGGTGGATCCCGTCACCGGAGTGGGGTGACGTCTATCCGGTGGCCAGGACGCCGTACCCGCCGGTGATCGTCGACGTGGCCGCCGCGATGGTCGGTAACGAGCTGCACACGGTCTCGGCGCAGCATCGGGAGATCGCCCATGCGATCCGCTACGACAACGGGAACTGGACCCAGTTCAGCAACGTCAGCGGGTTCGGCGCGGGCCGGATCGAGCCGAACCGGCGGGTGTGCGCGGCGGGTGTGGCGGGGGCGCTGCACGTCGCGGTGCAGACCTGGGACGGCGTCTTCCACACGATCCGGAACGCCGCCAACTGGTTGTGGACGCCGCTGACCAGGGTGCCGGACTGGGATCGGGCGAGCTTCACCGACATCGCGGCGGCGGGTGGGGCCGACGGGTACTTCCATCTGTTCGCCCTGCAGGGCACCCAGGTGCTCCATCGGGTGCGGGATCCGCACACCCGCATCTGGTCGCCGCCGGGCTCGCCCGGGAGCGCGAAGGGTCAGTCGGGGAAGGCCATCGCGGCGGGCCGGGCCGGCAACGAGGTGCACGCGGCGGTGCAGACGGATGGCGGGCTCAGTCATGTGGTCCGCCGGTTGAGCGGCTCGTGGAGTGCTGTCAATCGGCTGTCGACGTACGCCGAGGTGGAGGACGTGGGTGCGGCGGGCACGCCGAACGGCGAGTTCCAGGTCACCACGGTCGGCATCGGATCCGCGCGTTCGGTGTGGCACCGGGTGCGCCGGGCCGGCGAGAGCTGGACGGATCCCGTGTCCCTCGGCGACGTCGTAGCCACGCGGGTGGCGATGGCGGGCTGACGGTCCGCCCGAGCGGGATGTGGCGGGCATCGGGCGTTCGACAAGGCCGTGCGGCGACGGGACCGGCGTGAAACCCGGCTGTACGACCGCGGACTCCGGTGCCTGCCGGCCGGGTTCAGGGCTGGGCGGCGAGGAGGCGGGCGACGGTGTCGGCGGCCTTGAGGGCGGTGCCGGTCAGGACGGCGACGGCGGTGTCGCCCGGGCGCAGCAGGCCGCGGGCGGCGAAGTCGCGGATGGCGGGCAGGACGATGGCGCTGGTCGGCTCGGCATAGAGGCCGCGCGAGGCGAGTTCGAAGGCCGCGGGGGCGATGGCTTCCTCCGGTACGGCCGACATGGCGCCGCCGGAGTCTCGGATGGCCGTGAGGACTTCGCGGTCGCGGACCGGGCGGGCGATCGAGGTGCCCTCCGCGATCGTGGGGGTCCAGTCGCGGGGCTCGGCCGACAGGTGGCCGGCGGCGAAGGCGGCCGCCAGGGGCGCGCAGTTGGCGGGCTGGGCCACCAGGAGGCGGGGCCGGCGGGTGATGGCGCCCGAGGCGAGGAGCTCGCCGAAGCCGAGGCTCAGCCCCAGGACCAGGCTCCCCGCGCCGCACGGGACGACGACCGCGCCGGGGGCTGCGAAGCCGAGGTCCTCCCAGATCTCGTACGCGAGGAGCTTGGTGCCCTGCAGGAAGTAGGGGTGCCAGTTGTGGCTGGCGTAGAACGTGTCCGCGGAGCGGCGGACCGCCTCGTCGGCGGTGGCCTGGCGGCTGCCGGGGATCAGGCCGACCGTGGCGCCGTGGACGCGGGTCTGCTGGATCTTGGCGGGCGAGGTGGACTCCGGGGCGAGGATCGTGGCGTGGATGCCCGCGGCCGCCGCGTACGCCGCGATCGAGGAGCCGCCGTTGCCGCTGCTGTCCTCGAGCATGGCGGTCACGCCCTGGCGGCGCAGGACCGACATCATGACCGAGGTACCGCGGTCCTTGAAGCTGGCGGTCGGGTTGAACCACTCGGGCTTGACGTGCAGCTCGAGGCCGTCGACCGGGAACGGCAGCAGCGGCGTGCAGCCCTCGCCGAGGGTCACCGGGGCGGCGAAACGCTCGGGCAGGGCCGCCGCATAACGCCACTGGGAGCGGACCGTGGTGTCGACGTCGGCGCGGGTGATGCCGGGCAGCGGGGCGACCGTCAGCGGGGAGCCGTCGTCGCCGCGCCAGCGCGGTTCGTCGAGCGGGTAGCTGCGGCCGGAGCGGTCGACGAGGGAAGCCATGCGATCACCATATTTTTTCGCCGAGGGGCTGGCACTCGCCGGGTCGTAGTGCTAAAAAATTACTTGTCGCTGCTGCCCAGGCCGTGGTGAGTGGACCTCCCTCGGGCTGTGCTGCGCGACTGCTTCGGCAGAGTTGATCGCCGAGCGCCACATGCCCGCCGGAGGGGCCGGCGGGCCCGCACGAGGAGGTGGATCCGTGGTGCTGACCTTCGACCCGTTCCGTGAGTTCGACCGCCTGGCCGGCCAGGTGTTCGGTGCCGCACCCGGCGGCGGGGCCGCCCTGGCGATGCCGCTGGACCTGTACCGCTCCGGTGACCACTTCGTGCTGCACTGCGACCTCGCGGGCATCGACCCGGGCTCGGTGCAGGTCGACGTCGACAACAAGACGCTGATCATCCGTGCGGAGCGTTCGGCGCGCACCGACGCCGAGGTGCAGTGGCTGCGCCGCGAGCGCATGACCGGCACGTTCGAGCGCCGGCTGACGCTGGGCGACGGGCTCGACCTCGACCGGATCGCCGCCACCTGGCAGGACGGCGTGCTCACGCTGACGATCCCGGTCGCCGAGGCCGCCAAGCCGCGCCGGATCAGCATCACCCGCGGCGGCGCGTCCCCCGCCATCGACGGCGCGAGCACCGCCTTCGACAAGAAGAGCACCGCCCTCGACGGCACGAGCAGGGAGACCGAGGGCGCGCCGGCCGGCACCCGCGCGCTCGACCGCTCCTGAACACCGCACTCCCACGGCACCCAGGACGTCCCCGGCGGTGGTGCACCGCCGGGGCGTCGTCATCGGACGTGGAGGCTCCACAGGGAGACGCCGTACTGGGAGCCGGGCCGGCGGGTGGTCGACAGGCGCACCCAGCGCGCCGGTGCCGGGCCGATCGACGTCGTGATCAGGCCTTCGCGGCCCGGGATGCCGCTCTTCGCCGCCTTCCAGGACTTGCCGTCGGTGGAGAGGTCGATCCGGTACTGGGACGGGTGGGCGTGCTCCCACAGCACCTCGACCGACCTGATCGACCAGACCGCGCCCAGGTCGACGGCGATCCATTCGCCGTCCTGCCACGCGCTGCCCCAGCGGGTGGTGTCGTCGCCGTCGACGGCCATGGTGGCCTCGAAGTGGCCGGCTTCGGCGCCGGACCTGGTGACGGGGCGGTTCAGGGCCAGGTCGGCTCCTGTTCCGGGCTTGCCGGTGGCCTTCGGTCTCGCGGCGGCCTTGCCCGTGGCCGGCCGCTCTGACGGCGAGCGCGAGGGTGTGGGCGAGGCCGAGGCGGAACGCGACGGCGCGGCGGACACCGGCGTGGTGGACGGCGAACCGATGGCCGGCTGAGGTGCGGCGGAGACGGGGACCGGCACATCCGGCCCTCCGCCGCCGGAGAGCGGCATGCCCGCGGGGCTCGACGTGGCCGCCGGCGCCTTCTCCACGGCCAGCCAGAACGGCACCGCGATCGCCCCGGCCACCAGCAGCCCCACCGGCGCCAGCAGCCACCGCCGCCGCCACCACGAGTCCGGGGAAGGGGAGGGGGATGGCGCGGGCGGCGGGGACGGGGCCGGCGGCGCAGGAGAGTCAACGGAAGCTTCCCGCTTGCGGAACTGTGGCCGCGACCCCTCGGCCACCTTGCCCTGCCCGACGATCCCGGACAGGTTGGACGGCCGCCGCCGCTGCGGCGGCATCGCCCCGTCCTCTGCCGGCTCATTGCCATTCATGACGTAGAGGTGTACCAGACCCGGTCGGCACCGTCCTCTCCGGACCGGCGCCCTGAGCTGCTCAAACGCCGCGCAGGCTGCCGGAACCACCGCGACCCGGCCACCGGGTGATCAAACAACGAGCACCCGGCGAACACCCGGCCCCGGCGCAGAAGACGCCCCGCGAGCAGATCAGGTCAGCGGAGCAGGCGCCGCCGCAGCCGCCGCGCGAGCACCCGGTCGCGGGTCACCCGCAGGAACTCGCCCATCCGGTTGACCGCCCCGTCGCCGGTGACGAGCAGCTCCCCGACGTACGCCGAGGCGCGATCCATGACCAGCAGCGCCCGCCGCAGGTCCTCGTCCTCGTCGCGCAGCTCCCACAGCCGCACCCCCTGCTCCCAGGCGTGCGCGCGGGTGGCCGAGACCAGCACCCGCTGGCTCCAGTCGTCGAGGTCGCCGGCCAGGGCGTCGATGCGCAGGTGCCACCGGGTCGAGTAGCGGCGCCGCAGCGTCGGGATCTCCTCGTAGAAGATCTTGTTGATGAGCAGGTAGTCGGGGTGGATCTCCTCGGTCGGCGGGGTCCCGAGCCGGTCCCACGTGGCGACCAGGGCGAGCGCGAGGTCGTGGTTGATGTGCGCGTTGACGCCGAGGACGGCCGCGGCGAGCTTGCTGACCGCCTCGTCCTGGGCGCGCCGGAAGAGCACCTCCCACGCGTCGGGCGTGTTGAGGTCCTCCTCGCCCCAGAGCCGCAGCGCCTCGAAGTAGCGCTTGGCGAACTCGACGTCGAGCAGCTCGAGGAACGCCGGGTCGTGCACCCGGGGCCCGCCGAGCGACTTCGCGACCCGGTCGGTGATCGTGTGGTAGAGCGAGTTGAACGCGGCCACCCGGTTGCTGGCCGGCGGCGGCAGCAAATCCATGATCTTCTGGGTACGACTGAGCATGGCGAGCACCTCGCCGATGGTGTTCGGCGGGCTGGCGCACAGCTCGGCCATCTCCTCGCGGGCCGGCTCCCAGCCCCCTCCGCGCGGCACGAGGCCCGGCTCGTCCCCCGCGATCCGGAGCCGCTCGGTGCGCAGCAGCCCGGCGCTGCTCTCCACGTCGCCCCGGTCGAACGCGACTGTTGCTGTCATCACGGCCCCCTCGCCGACGCACGGTGCACGCGCCCCCGCCGGTGCGCGAGGACGCCGGTGCGCAGGGCGCACCCGCCGACCCGCGAAGGCCCCCACAAGCCATCATCCGCGGAAACAAGCCGTGAAACGCGGGATCGGACCAGAGCACAGTGCACAGCCGCCGGACGGAAGTCCAGCGTGACGTTGGCAACCTGACAGTAAGAGATTCAGCGGAGCCGGGCCTTCTGGACCTTTCCCATCGCATTGCGCGGCAGCTCGCCGACGAAGTGGACGGCCCGGGGGCGCTTGTGGGCGGCCAGCCGGGCGGCGACGAAGCCGATCAGGTCACCCTCGGTGACGGCGGAACCCCTGACCACGTACGCGGTGATCTGCTCGCCGAGATCGGGATGCGGCACGCCCACGACCGCCGCCTCGCGCACGGCGGGGTGCAGCAGCAGGGCGTCCTCGACCTCGCCGGCGCCGACCCGGTAGCCGCCCGTCTTGATCAGGTCGGTGGAGGCGCGCCCGACGATGCGGTGCCAGCCGTCCGCGCCGATCGTGGCGACGTCCCCGGTCGGGTACCAGCCGCCGGCCAGCGGATCGCCCCCGCCCAGGTAGCCGTCGAAGAGCGTCGCGCCCCGGACGTGCAGCTGCCCGATGCTCGTGCCGTCGTGCGGCACGGGCGCGCCGGCCTCGTCGGCCAGCCGGGTCTCGACGCCGCGCAGCGGGAGCCCGACGTGGCCGGCGCGGCGCTCGCCGTCGGCGCGGGCGCTGACGGTGATGAGCGTCTCGGTCATCCCGTACCGCTCGATCGGCTCCTGACCTGTCAATGCGGCGAGCTGGTCGAACACGGGCACGGGCAGCGGCGCGCTCCCGGAGACCAGCAGGCGGGCGCCGCGCAGCTCACGGGCGGCGGCGGGGTGCGCGCAGACGCGCGACCAGACGGTGGGCACGCCGAAGTAGAGACTGCCGCGCGCCGCGGCGTACGCGTCGGGGGTGGGCCTGCCGGTGTGCACCAGCCGCGACCCGACGCGCAGCGGGCCGAGCACGCCCAGCACGAGCCCGTGCACGTGGTAGAGGGGCAGGCCGTGCACGAGC
>CAKUMG010000224.1 GCA_934667465.1 uncultured Actinoplanes sp.
GCAGCACCTCAACCTCATGGAGCACACGACGTTTTGGATCATGGATGATCGGACCCGCCGCGAACGCATCGGTGACCAGGCGAGGTTGTCCGCCCACCGGGCAGGTTCTGGGCCGTAGCTCCTGGCCGCCGGGAGGTCTGAGCCATGTCATCGCACAGACGATCATGCGGTGGCTTACTTGTTCCCGCGGCGCCCGAAATCGCGTTACAAACAGCGCCTACCGTATTAGGCGAAGCCCCGCCCCGCCTCGGCCAGCGCGCGCTCGGCGATCTCCCGCAGCTCGGCCCCCTCCGGATCTTCCACCCAGACGTGCAGCGCCACCCGGGTGACCGTCAGGAACGTCGCGGTCATCAGCCGCGCCCGCAGCCGCCCCGGGTCGTCGTAGGCGAGCCGTTCGGCGACCGCCGCGGTCAGCTCGCGCTCGGCCGAGGCGAACGCGCTGACCTGCTGGACCAGGAGCGCCGGGTGCTTGCGCAGCAGCCGCATCTGCTCGATCCACTGCGGGTCCAGCTCGCCCTGCCGCCGGTAGTAGCCGTCCGCGGCGTGGCTCAGCGCGGTCCAGGCGTCCTCGTCCGCCGGGCGGTCGCGGACCAGCTCGACCAGTTCGGCCATGCGCCGGCGGTCGCCGTGGAGCAGGGCCTCTTCCTTGTTCGCGAAGTAGTTGGAGAACGTGCGCCGGGACACGCCGGCCTCGTCCGCCACCGCCTCCACGGTCACCTTGTCGGCGCCGTGCGTGATCGCGAGCCGGACCGCCGCCTCGTACAGGGCCTGGCGGGTGGCCGCCTTCTTGCGCTCCCGGAGCCCGGGTTCCGCACTCATGCGTCGAGGGTACCGACGGGTGTGACTCAGTTCCCACTGGGCAAACTTGCGCACTGGGCAACTTCGGCAGATAGTTGTATGTGGCACCCAATCCGGAGGAGGCACCATGGCCGACGACGCGGGCTTCACGGCTCGTCGCGAGCTGCTGGACCACATCCGCGAGCTGCTCAAGGCGGTGCGCCTGATGAAGGGCGAGCTCGCGACCCACGTCCCCGCGGGCACGTTCCAGGTGCTGGCGACGATCCGGCACCTCGACGCCGGCGCGAGCCCCGGATGCCACCTCAAGGACCTGGCCGCCCGCTGCGCGCTGGACCCGTCGACGGTCAGCCGCTCGGTCGCCTCGCTGGTCAAGGCCGGGCTCGTCGCCCGTACGGCCGATCCCGACGACGGCAGGGCCAGCGTGCTGACCCTGACCGCGGACGGCAGGCAGACCCTCGACGAGGTCTTCGGCCGACTGGACGACCACCTCGCGGACGTGCTCGAGGAGTGGAGCTTCGACGACGTCGCCGCCTTCACCGCACTGATGCACCGCTTCACCACAGACCTGATGTCCCGTCACCACCACCCGCTGGAGGCAGCGCGATGAGCGCAACCACCACCTCGCGCGCCGTCGGCGCGCACAGCGAGCCGGCGGCGATGAACCACCGCGAGATCCTGCAGGCCCTCAGCGGCCTGCTGCTCGCCCTGTTCGTCGCCATGGCAAGCGCCACCATCGTCTCGACCGCGCTGCCGAAGATCATCGGTTCGCTCAACGGCAGCCAGACCCAGTACACCTGGGTCGTGACCGCCACGCTGCTGACCAGCACGGCCACCACGCCGATCTGGGGCAAGCTCTCCGACCTCTACAGCAAGAAGCTGCTGGTCCAGATCTCCATCGTCATCTTCGTGCTCGGTTCGATCATCGCCGGCTTCTCGCAGACCGCGGGGCAGCTCATCGCCGCCCGCGCGTTCCAGGGCATCGGCCTCGGCGGCATCCAGGCCCTGGTCCAGGTCGCCATCGGCGCGATGATCCCGCCCCGCGAGCGCGGCCGCTACAACGGCTACCTCGGTGGCGTGATGGCGCTGGCCACGGTCGGCGGCCCGCTGCTCGGCGGCGTCATCGTCGACACCTCGTGGCTGGGCTGGCGCTGGTGCTTCTTCGCCGGTGCGCCGTTCGCCGTCGCGGGCCTGATCGTCCTGCAGCGCACCCTGCACCTGCCGGTCTTCCGCCGGGACGACGTGAAGATCGACTACGCGGGCGCCTCGCTGATCGCGGCCGGTGTGAGCGTGCTGCTGATCTGGGTCTCGTTCGTCGACAGCACGTTCGACTGGATCTCGTGGCAGACCTTCGCCATGGTCGGCGCAGGCGTGGTCCTGCTGGCGATCGCCGTCTGGGTGGAGAGCCGCGTGGCCGAGCCCGTGATCCCGCTGAACATCGTCAAGCAGCGCACCACGGCGCTGGCGATCCTGGCGAGCCTCGCGGTCGGCATGGCGATGTTCGGCGGCTCGGTCTTCCTGGGCCAGTACTTCCAGATCGGCCGCGGCTACAGCCCGACCGAGGCCGGCCTGATGACGATCCCGATGATGGCCGGCGTGCTGATCTCGTCGACCGTGTCCGGCCGCATGATCACCAAGTCCGGGCAGATCAAGCCGTACATCGTGGCCGGCACCGTGGTGCTGGTGGCGGGCTTCGGCATCCTGTCCTTCATGGACCACGAGACCCCGCTCTGGCAGCTCTGGAGCGGCATGCTCCTGGTCGGCGTCGGTGTCGGCATGTCGATGCAGAACCTGGTGCTCGCCGTGCAGAACTCGGTCTCGCTCAAGGACATCGGCGCGGCCAGCTCGACCGTCGCGTTCTTCCGCTCGCTCGGCGGCACGGTCGGCGTCTCGGTGCTCGGCGCCGTCCTGGCCCACCGCGTCACCGACGACATCACCACGCACCTGCGGGCGGCGGGCGCCCCGGCCGGCGCGACCAGCGGCGGCACCAGCGCGCTCAACCTGGACGAGCTGCCTGAGTCGATCCAGCACATCGTGCGGGCGGCGTACGGCGACGCGACCGGCCACATCTTCCTGATCTCCACGGGCATCGCGGTGGTCGGCGTGATCGCGTCGGTGCTGTTCCGGAAGATCACCCTCCGCAGCACGATCGACCTGGCCCAGACCGCCGACGCGGCCCCGGCCGAGGTCGTCGCCAAGAGCTGATCCTCGGCGACGGAGCAGGAGAGAACGGCGCCGGGCCACAAGCCCGGCGCCGTTCTGCCGGTCAGGCCGCGACCGCGGCGGTGGCGACCTGGTCCGCCGAGGGCCGCAGCCGCGGCGCCGCGAGAGCGACCAGGATGTTGGCCGCCGCGAACAACGCCGCCAGCAGCAGCCCCCGCTGGAACCCGCCGGTCAGCGCGTCGGCCGGCGCCGAGCCCTCACCGATCAGGCTCTCCACGTGCGAGGTGGAGAACGTCGTGATGACCGCCAGCCCGAGCGCGCCGCCGACCTGGTAGCCGGCGTTGACCACCCCCGCCGCCGCGCCGGCCTGCTCGTGCCGGATGTCCGCGACGGCCGCGATGTTGGCGGGCGTGCCGGTCGCGATGATGCCCATGCCGAAGAGCACGAGACCCGGCAGGACGGTCGCCGCGTACGAGGAGGTGGCGTCCGCGCCGGAGAGCAGCACCAGCCCGACGATGCTCAGCGCGGCACCACCCAGCTGCACCGGGCGCGTCCCGAACCGGGTGACCAGCTGCGAGGCCAGAACCGCGCTCGCGATCGCCGCAAAGCCCATGGGCAGGAACTCCAGGCCGGTCTCCAGCGCGGTCAGCCCCCGGACCTGCTGCAGGAAGATCGCGGTCAGGAAGAACATCCCGAGGCACGCCGCGCCGTTGAGCGCCAGCGCCAGCATCGACAGCGTCAGGCTCCGCGAGCGGAAGAGCTCCAGCGGTACGAGCGGAGCGGCGGACCGGGCCTCGACCCGTACGAATGCGGCGAGCAGCGCGACCCCGCCCACCAGCAACGCGACGACCTCGAACGACGACCAGCCGAGCGGTTCCGCCCGGATCACGCCGAGCACGATCGCCATCAGGCCGGCCGTGCTGAGCAGCGCCCCGGCCACGTCGAACGTGCGCCGCCCCGCCGTCTCCGCCCGGCTCTCCGCGACCACCATCGGCGCGATCACCATGAGCGCCACCGCGAACGGCACGTTGACCAGGAAGATCCAGCGCCACGACAGCGAGTCGACCAGCAGGCCGCCGGCGATCACGCCCAGTGTGCCGCCGAGCCCGGCCAGGCCGCCCCAGACGCCCATGGCGATGTTGCGCTGCCGCCCGTGCGCGAACGTGACCGTGAGGATCGCGAACGCCGCGGGGCTGAGCAGCGCGCCGCCGAGCCCCTGCAGCGCCCGTAGCACGATCAGCTGCTCCGGGTTCTGGGCGATGCCCGCGAGCAGCGACGTCACCCCGAACAGGAGCAGGCCCGCCACGAACATCCGGCGGCGCCCGAGCAGGTCGGCCACCCGGCCGCCGAGCAGCAGGAAACCGCCGAAGAGCAGCGTGTACGCGCTGACGACCCACTGCAGCCCGGAGGCGGTGAACCCGAGGTCCGCCTGGATGTCGGGCAGCGCCACGTTCACGATCGTCACGTCCAGCACGACCATGAACTGCGCCACCGCCAGCACGGCGAGCGTCGGCCACGGATTACGTCCCACCTGATCCCCCTCACACCCCATGTACGTTGTACATGTACACCGTATATGTACGGCGTAAAGGAGTGTCAAGAGCGGTGTTGTCGAATCGTCAGCCCTGTCCGCGGATGCCGTGGACCAGAAGGTCCAGGCTCAGGTCGTAGAAGGAGTCCTCGTAACGGCAGCCCACCAGGGCCGGCGCGGCCGCGATGACGTGCGGGTAGCGCGCCGCCGACAGCCCCTCCAACGTGACCTTCTTCACGCGCAGCCGCTCGTCCAGCCCGTCGGCCCCCGGTAGATCCCCGGGCTCGGTGGAGACGAGCGAGATCACGGAGCACAGCAGGAACGCGCTGATCCGCGCGGACCGCTCCGGGGGCACCCCGGCCTCGGCCAGCAGACCCAGCACCCGCTCGGCCAGCCGCAGCCCCGGCTCGGCGATCAGCACCCGCCGCATCGTGAGCCCGGCGAACGCGGGATGCGGCCGCAGCGCCGCGAGGATCGCGGCCAGGATGGCGCGGAGCTGCTGCTCCCACGGCTCGTCGCTGGGCTCGGGCAGCTCGACGCTCTCCAGGAGGTGCTCGGCCAGGGCGTCGAGCAGGCTCTCCTTGTCGTTGAAGTGCCAGTACATCGCCATCGGCGTGACGCCGTTCTCCTGCGCCAGCCGCCGGATCGTCACGGCGTCCAGCCCCTCGGCATCGGCGAGCGCCACCGCGCGGGACACGATCTTCTCCCGGCTCAGCCGGACGCTCTGCTTGGCCACGCCCGCAACTGTACGACGTACACGAAGGACCGTCCGCATCGACGGCGACGTGGATCACGTTCGAGGCTGTGGGTTCGACTGTTCACACACCGCTAACCTTCGGATACACACGGCAGTTTTCCCGGACGTGACGTCACCATGCCGAGCGGTCGACCCGTTGAGCCGAGGAGGGGAGGAGGAGCAGATGAGCGAAATGCTGTGCGCTGCCCTCACCGATCTCGAGGATCAGTACCACTGGGACGCCGATTCCTCGTACCGGCGAGCCACCGCGATCGAGGAGCAGGCGCTCCGCCTCGGCGACGAGCGGCTCGTCACCCGGGCGAGGCTCAGCCAGGCCAACATGCTCATGCGGATGGGTGACGTGGCCGGCGCCGCCAAACGAATCTGGGCCATCCACCGCTGGGCCGCCGGGCACGACGACCGGGTCCTGCAGGCGCGGACCCACCTCGTGTGGGCGCACATCCACCGCCACCTCGGCGACCCCGCGCAGTGCCTGGAACACTCGGTGCTCGCGGTCGAGCTGCTCGACGACCACGCGACGCCGTACATGCACGTCTGGCACCGCGCCAAGCTCGCCGACTCGCTCGGGCTGGCCGGCTCGATGGCGGACGCCCGCATCCGTTACGCCCAAGCCGAGCAGCTCGCCGAGGAGATCGACCAGCCGCAGCTCATGGTGGGCGTGCTCAACAACCATGCCTACACCGAGTTCGCGTACGGCGACACGAAGCGTGCCCAGGCCGTCGCCGACCGCCTCCGGGACTACGCTGCGGCGCACGGTATCGAACTCGACCCGGCCGCCCTCGACACGATCGGCGCCATCGAGATCGAGAACGGCAACCACGAGGTGGCCGAGCGGCTGCTGCGCGAGGCCGTGCGCCTGCACCACGTCGGCGACTACGAGGACGCGAACGCCCTCGCCGAGTACATGCTCACGCTCGCCCGTGCCCAGCGCGGCCTCGGTGCCACCGACCGCGCGCAGGCGAGCCTGGACGTCTCCCGCGAGCTGTGCATCGAACGGAACCTCGGCGACGTGCTGGTCAGGGTGCATCAGGAGCAGGCCGAGCTGCACGCCGCCCGGGGCGAGTTCGCCACCGCGTTCGCCGTACACAAGATCTTCTTCGCCGCCCATCACGCGCTGCACTCGTCGCAGCGGGAGGCACAGGCCCGGACGCGGCAGGCGATGTTCGAGACCACCGAGGCCCGCCGGGAGGCCGCCCGCTTCCGCGAACAGGCCCGCCGCGACCCGCTCACAGGGCTGCGCAACCGCCGCTTCCTCGACGAGCGCCTGCCCGAGCTGATCGGCGCGGGCACGCTCTCCGTGGCCATCGTCGACCTGGACCACTTCAAGCAGATCAACGACCAGCTGTCCCACGACATCGGCGACCAGGTGCTCGTGCAGGTGGCGAAGCTGCTCGAGACGGAGTCGGCGGCCGCGGCACCGGAGGGCTTCGTCGCGCGGCTCGGCGGCGAGGAGTTCCTGATCGCGCTGCCCGGGCTCGGCGTGACCGCCGCCACAGCGTGCCTCGACGGCGTCCGGCGCGCGGTCGCCGCGTACGACTGGAGTGAGCTCACCCACGGGCTGCCGGTCTCGGTGAGCATCGGGGTGGCCGGGGCGGCATCCACGCAGGCAGCGACGCTCGCCGAGGCCGACCGGAACCTCTATGTGGCCAAGCACGCCGGCCGGAACCGCGTCGTCGCCGTGTCCTATCAGGAGGATGCTGACGCAGCGTGAGTGAGGCGTTCCTCCGGGCGACAAGAGCAGCTTCGATCACCACCCGGCGCTACGCTGATCCTCTTCACGGCGACAACGGAGGCAGCGGCGGCAGCGGGGAAGGCGGAGTCGGGTGGAGCGGGACAGCAAGGAGCGAGCTGTGGATCCGTCGGTGCCGCACTCCGCGCGCATCTACGACTATTGGCTGGGCGGTAAGGACAACTTCGCGGCGGATCGCGAGGTCGCCGAGGCGATGCTGCAGGCCATCCCGAGCATGCGGGCGATGGCCGCCGAGAACCGCCGGTTCGTCCACCGGGTCGCGCGCGAGCTGGTCGAGGGCGAGGGCGTCCGGCAGTTCCTCGACATCGGCACGGGCATCCCGACCCGCCCCAACCTGCACGAGGTCGCGCAGCGGCTCGTCCCCGAGGCGCGCGTCGTCTATGTCGACAACGACCCGGTCGTGCTGGCGCACGCGCGTGCCCTGATGATGAGCGATCCGCGCGGCCGTTCCGAGTATATCGCCGCCGACCTGCGCGACCCGCCCTCGATCCTGTCCGACAAGGCGCTCGAGGACGCGCTCGATCTCGGCCGGCCCGTGGGGCTGACGCTGATCGCGGTGCTGATGCTGCTGTCCGACGAGGACGATCCCTGGTCGCTGGTGGCTCAGCTGCGCGATGCCCTGCCGTCGGGGAGCCTGCTCGCTGTCACCCATCCGACGGCCGACTTCAACGCCGGGGCGGTGGGGACGGCTGTTGCGGCCGCTCGTGCGGCGGGGATGACGCTCGTCGCCCGGTCGCGCGACGAGGTTGCGCGGTTCTTCGGCGATTGGGAGCTGCTCGCGCCGGGGCTGGTTCCTGTCTCGGCCTGGCGGCCTGAGGCGCCGGTGGCGGATCCCGAGACGACGTACTACTGGGCTGGGGTGGCGAGAAAACCTTGAAGGGCGGAGGTCGTAGCCGGGTGCATGGTGCTGATCGCTGCTCACGCCGAGGGCCGCGCGGCACGAGCCAGGCGCCTGGCGGCGCCTGAACGGCTCGCGCCACCCGGCGACGTGCGGGAGTGGTCGTTCCGGGCTCGCTCCGCATCGCCCCGGCCGGGCGATCCGGCACGGGGG
>CAKUMG010000225.1 GCA_934667465.1 uncultured Actinoplanes sp.
GCGGGTCTCGGGGGCGGTGACGGTGACGACGTAGAGGTCGTGGCCGCCCGCGGACTTCCCGGCGACCCGGGCGGAGACGCGCTCGCTGGCCTGCTGCAGCGCGTTGAGCGTGGGGGCGATGTCGTCGTACGGGATGACGCCGATCGGGATGGAGGCGTCGGCGGGGTTGTCGGGCCAGACCGGCAGCGTGTTCTGGCGGGGATATCCGGCGATGTCGCCGAGCGAAGGGGCGCGCGGCGGGACGGCGGGCAGGGAGTCGGCGTGGGCGGGGACGGACCACCCGGTGACGAGGAGGACGGCTGCCGCGGTGGAGGCGGCGAGTTGTCGCAACATGGTCGCGATGCTCGCCGCCGCCAGCGGCAGCCGTCAATGTCCTAACTCATGTTCCCTATAGGTGGGATAGGAGTTAGGATCGCCGGCCGCGGTCCTCGATCATGTCGTCGAGGGGCAGCTCGGCCGCGGACCGCTTCGACGTGACGGGGGCGGTGACACCGGCCCAGCGCCGCAGCGTCGCCGTGGCCGCCGCCGCGTCCGCCGCGCCGAGACGCGCGATGTTGGCGCCGTGGTTCGCGCCCGGAGCCACGTACAGATGCGAATCTCTCCTGCTGGGAGTGAACCGCTCGGCGCCCCACGGGTCGTTCTGGCCGTAGATGAACAGCATGCGCTGCGACTGGGTGCGCACCCACAGATCGATGTCGACCATCGGGACGGGGTTGTGGTGCCGGCGCAGCTCCTTGGGCAGCTGCGTGTTGGCCTGGTAGAGGCCGGGGTAGCGGGTCAGGCCGCGCAGGTGGTCGAAGCGCAGGCTGGGCCAGCCGAGCTGCGACGCCGCCTGGTAGTAGTACGGCCAGTAGTACTCGAGGCCCTCGTCGGTGTAGAAGCTCCACCCGGCGATGCCGTCGATCCAGGCGTAGAGCTCCTCGTCGGTCGCGGTGGCCGCCGGGACGGTCGGGCAGTCGGCGACGGTCGAGTACTGCCAGAACGCCCACACCGTGTCCAGCACGGTGTTCTCGAACGCGCGGTCGGCGGTGCCCAGGGTCGTCTCGTAGGTCCAGCCGTTGGCCGCGGCGTCCGCCTCCAGCCGCGGGACGAGCCGGTCGCGGCGGCGCAGCGCCTCCTGCTGGACGGTGTCGAGCGCCTTGCGGCAGTCCGCCGGGCCGACGGTCTCGAAGAACTTGTCGTACGCGCGGTCGGCCGGGTTCACCGTGTCCTGCGGCGCGACGTAGGCGACCACGCCGTCGACATCGTCCGGGTAGAAGCGGCGGTGGTAGACGGACGTCATGCCGCCCTTGCTGCCGCCGGTCTGGATCCACTTCGCGGCGTAGATCGACTTGAGGGCGGTGACGATCCGGTGCTCGTCGGTCGCCTCCTGCCAGATGGTGAGGTCGGACCAGTCGGCCGGTGCGGGCCGGGACGGGCTGAAGAAGCGGTGCTCGACCGACACCTGGTTGCCGTCGAGCAGGGCCGTGGGCTCGGTGCGCGCCGGCCGCGGCGTGGCGGCCAGCCCGTACCCGCTGGTGAAGAGGACCGTCGGCGCGGACTCCGAGCGGTGCAGCAGGGTGAGCCGCTGCTCGTACGTGCCCTGCCGCGGGTTCTTGTGGTCGGCCGGCTGCCGGTAGGTGAGCGTGAAGAATCGGTAGCCCTCCACCGGCGTCTCCGACACGACGGTCAGACCGGGGATCGCCTGCAGCTTGGCGAGCAGCGGGTCGTCGGCGGCGTGCGCGACGGTGGCGGGCGAGAGAAGGACCAGGACGGACGCGAGAAGTGCCACGAGTCGATGTCTCACGAGCGGGACGCTACACAGAACATCGACCCGGGGCTATCGGCGATCCGTCCCGGCCCGGCTCGTCACAGCGCGCGCAGCACCACGTGCAGCTCCCGCGGGGAGGGGGTCAGGCGGTACCGCGGGAGCACGCCCTGCCCGCACGACGCGGTGCCGATCCCGCCGGCCGCCGCGTCGAGCGAGATCCACGTCTCGGTGGCGGCGGGCAGCTCGAAGTCGTGGGCGGTGGCGGCGACGACCGTACGGGACCACGGCCGCACGGTCAGCGGCACGTCCACCCCGCGGACGTGCAGCGCCGGGCCGCCCAGGTCCAGCGTGGCCTCGTCGATGCGGCGGGCGCCGTGCTCCTGCGGGCGGACCGGGCGGACGGCGTAAGTGTCCCGGTCGGCGGTGAACGTGCCGTGGCGCGCGCCCTGGCCGGTGTCCGGGTACTGCGGCCCGGGCCCGTACCCGGTCCAGCGGACCTCGCTGGTCGGCAGGGCC
The DNA here is from genome assembly GCA_934667465.1 of uncultured Actinoplanes sp. GTDB lineage: Bacteria > Actinomycetota > Actinomycetes > Mycobacteriales > Micromonosporaceae > Actinoplanes. The sequence continues at coordinate 2,267 of CAKUMG010000225.1, forward strand.
ACGCGCAGGTCCACCCCGGCGCGGGCCCAGTCGCACGGCCACGTGCCGGTGGGGGTGAGCGCGAGGTCGAGCGCCAGGGAGTCGCCGTCGCTGGTCCAGCGCCAGGTCACGTCGACGGCGGCCCCGATGACCGGGGGGCCGGTGCGAGTGCGGACGACCAGGGCGTCGCCGTCCGTCGCGATGCCGACGAGCCGGGTCCGCAGGTCGTGCAGGCGGGCCGCGGCCCAGCGCTGCGCCATCGGGGGCAGCTGCGGCTCGTCCCAGCCGGTGCCGCGGTCGTTCTCGGTCGGCGCGCGCCACAGGCCGAGCGCCACGTCGTGCAGGGCGAGCGCGCCGAGGCGTACGGGCATGCCTGTCGTCGCGTCGAACTCGGCAGGACCGAGAGTGATCACTGGTCCGGCGACGCTGGGCGCGACTGCCGGCGTCAGGGCCGGAGCCGGGCGTGCGGGCACGTGCTGCACCCAGGCGACCTCGTGCCCGATCGGGCAGCCGTCCCCGGCGGTCCGCCGGCGCAGGCTGACGGTCACCACCGAGTCCGAGGGCAGATCCAGGGGTACGCGCACCGTGGCGCCCGGCGCGACCGGCGGGAGATCCAGCGGCGTCTCGGCCCCGCCGGCCACCAGGACGGCCACCAGGTGCGAGAGGTCGATCCCGTGGTAGCGGTTGACGACGGTCAGGGAACCCTCGGCCAGCGTCAGGGACACCGGGGCGAAGACGCGGGCCAGGTCGGCCAGCGCGGGACCCGGGGTCTTGTCGGCGTGCACGAGACCGTCGACGACGAAGCTGCCGTCGTGCACCCGCTCGCCGAAGTCGCCGCCGTAGAGCCAGCGCTGCCGCCCGTCCACGCCCACGCCGCCGTCGAGGGCGTGCTCCACCCACTCCCAGATGAAGCCGCCTGCCAGCCGCGGGTACGTGTGGAACAGCTCCTGGTATTCGCTGAGGCCGCCGGGGCCGTTGCCCATCGCGTGCGCGTATTCGCAGAGCACGAACGGCAGCGCGCGCCGGTGCTCGCTCTCCCCGGGGTCGGTGAGCGCGCCGATCCTCTCCACCTCGCCGGTCAGCGCGTACATCCGGGAATAGAGGTCGACGTGCAGCGAGCGGCGGTCACCCTCGTAGTGCACGAGGCGGTCCGGGTCGCGCTGCTTGGTCCAGATCGCTGTCGCGTCGAGGTTCGCCCCGGTGCCGGCCTCGTTGCCCAGCGACCAGATGAGCACGCTCGGGTGGTTCTTGTCGCGTTCGACCGTACGCCGCATGCGGTCCTCGAGCGCCGGCAGCCACCGCGGGTCGTCGCTCGGGTTGCCGCGCCACTCCTCGGACGCGAAGCCATGCGTCTCGAGGTCGTTCTCCAGGACCAGGTAGAACCCGAGCTCATCGGCGAGGTCGAGGAACCCGGCGACCGGCGGGTAGTGCGACGTGCGTACGGCGTTGATGTTGTGCCGTTTCATCAGCAGCAGCTCGGCGCGTGCCGTCTCCAGGTCGACTGCGCGTCCCGTACGCGGGTCGTGCTCGTGCCGGTTGACGCCGCGCAACAGCAGCGGCGCGCCGTTGAGCAGCAGCGTGGCGTCCTCGACGTGCACTGTCCGGAAGCCGATCCGCAGGTCCGCGCTCTCGGTGGCCGTGCGCACCCGGGCGTCGTACAGCATCGGGGTCTCGGCGGTCCAGGGCGCGACCGACGGCAGCGCGTGCTCGACCCCCGGCTCCACGTCGTGCAGCCCGAGCGCGGGCACGCTGACCGTCGCGGTGCCCGGGGTGTCGACCTCGACGCGCAGCGTGCCCGACCCGTCGCGGTGGTCGTAGCCGGCGTGCACGAACACGTCGCGGATCCCGCCGTCCGGGCGGGCCAGCAGCGTCACACTGCGGAAGATGCCCGGCATCCACCACATGTCCTGGTCCTCGAGGTAGCTGTGCGCCGACCACTGCGCCAGCCGCACCGCGAGGACGTTGCCGCCGGCCCGCAGGATCCCGGCGACCGGGAACTCCGTGGTCAGCCGGCTGCCGCGCAGCGTGCCCAGCTCGGTGCCGTTGAGCCACACGGTCGCGGCGCCGTCCACGCCCTCGAAGCGCAGGACGGCCGGGTGGGCCAGCACGGCGGGGTCGGCCTCGAACTCCACGACGTGGTCGGCGACCGGGTTCTCGTCCGGCGGGTGCGGCGGGTCCAGGGGGAACGGGAAGTCGGCGTTGGCGTAGACGGGAGAGCCGAAGCCCTGCAGCGGCAGGTGCCCGGGCACCTCCACCGGCGACCAGGCGGCCGCGTCGCGCGGGGCGCCGGGCTGCTCCCAGCCGTCGTCGGCGGCGTGCCGCGGCGACGGCCACAGCCGCACCTGCCACGTCCCGTCGAGCGCCTGCCGCGGGGCGTCGGAGCGCAGGTGCGCCCGTGGCGGCAGCCCACCACGCCCGGGCAGCGGCGATGCGAGGTCGTCGAGCAGCTTCATCGGCTTCACATGATCATCTTTAGCACGCCCGCGCGGCCGGGCCCCGGCGTCCATGTCGTCGGTCATGCGTCCAGCAGGCCACCGCCGGGCCTGGTGTCGCAAGTGGACGGCGCGTGAACGTGAGGTATCCTCCGGCCTTCGTCACTCCACGGGGGAGGAATTCCTTTGCGCATGTCCCTGGCCCGTCGCGGCCTCGTCGCGACGGCGGTGGCCGCCGCCGCGCTCGCCGTTCCCGCCGCCACGACGGCCGCCGTCGCCGCACCGTCCGCGCCCGCCAAGCTGGTGATCACCCTCAAGATGGGGGACGCGACCCTGCCCGTCGGGGGCAGCACCGCGATCTGGGCCTACCTCCGCGCACCGGAGGCACCCTTCGGTGAGTTCTCGCTGAAGAACACCAAGTTGGTGATCGACACCGCCGAGATCGGCGAGTTCGTGACCGCCTCGGCCCGCGTCCACGATTACAGCGGCGTGGACGCGGCGTGCACGACCGAGGGCACGATCACCACGTGTGACACGGGGGACCAGCACAGCCACGACGAACTCGCCGGCCCGATCGCGATCTTCAGGGCCAAGCCGGGAGCGAAGCCGGGCGACACCGGCCGGGCGAAGGTCACGGTCACGGCGGACGGCATCGACCCGGTCGTCGCCACCCCCAAGGTGACGGTCGCCGAGTCGGTGGACCTGGCGCTGAGCGACGCGCCCGAGCCGGTCGAGGTGAAGCCCGGCGACCCCGTGCCGCTGGGGGTCCGGTTCAGCAATGCGGGCGACAAGCCCATCCCCGGGATCGGCCTGCGCTTCACTGTCTCCGACGCGCGCAAGCAGCACGGCAGCTACACCAACTGCTACACCCACCCGCAGCAGCCGTACGAGATCTGGTGCCGCTTCGACACGGTCCTCGAACCCGGCAAGACGTACGTCGTCGAGGGCACGCCGTTCAAGATCGCGGCGGACGCGAAGCCCGGCAAGAGCGGCTACACCATCTTCGGGTGGACCCTGGACGACCTGGACGAGCTTGGCTACATGAGCGGCCACAACCCCGGCACCGGCGCGCCGCTCACGCTCGCCGAGCTGCCCGCGGCGGCCGGGGTGCAGCGGGTGCCCGCCACGGACCGGGACTTCGACAACAACGACGGGTCCGGCGACATCGTGATCCTGGCGGGGCCGGCGGCCTCGCCGTCCGCCTCGCCGCCGGTCAAACCCTCACCCACGGCCACGGAGGCCGCCCCGATCGCGGGCGGTGACACCGGGGGAGAGGGTGGCGGCACCCTGCCGATCACCGGCTCCCCGGTGGGCCTGATCGCCGCGATCGGTGCGGCCGTCCTGCTCACCGGCGTCGCGGGCTTCGTCGTCGCGCGGCGGCGGCGGGCGCGCTTCGTCGCCTGATCCCGGCATCCACGGGTGGCACGGCGTCGCGCTGTGCCACCCGTTACTCTTCCGCGCGTGACTGATCTCGGATTCGTGTGCGGCAGCTGCGGGCAACGGCACGAGGGGCTGCCGTTCGCCTACGGCTCCGACGCCCCGGCGTACTGGTCGGACGAGCTCGCCGCCGACGGCAGCAGCGTGCTCGAGGACGAGACCTGCATCATCCGGGGCGAGCACCACTTCGTCCGGGCGCGGCTGGTCCTCCCCGTGATCGACACCGAGCGCGACTTCGAATGGGGCGTGTGGGTCTCGCTCAGCCCGGACAACTTCCGGCGCATGCTCGACCTGTGGGAGACGCCGGGCCGCGAGCAGGAGCCGCCCCGCTTCGGGTGGCTGTCGACCGAGCTGCCGTACGGTAACTCGACGCTCAACCTCAAGACCCACGTCCACAGCGAACCGGTGGGCGTCCGCCCCCACATCGAGCTGGAACCGACCAGCCATCCCCTCGCCGTCGAACAGCGCGCCGGCATCACCGTCGCGCGCGTCCAGGAGATCGCCGAACAGCTCCTGCACGGCTGACCGCGCTACGGGCCGGTGACGGGCTGGCGGAGGATGGTGCGGAGCTTGCCGGGGGCGGCCCGGCGGGCGTCGCTGAGATAGATCTCGTGGTGCTTGCCGGTCAGGCGCAGGCCGTGGGCCGGGATGAACTCGTCGTGCATGCGGGCCAGCACGGGCCCCTCGTCGTCGTACGGGCCGAGGTGCAGGGTCTGCACGCAGCGGCCCTCGGCCAGGGTCTCCAGCCGGACGTCGCGCAGCCGGGGCGGCGCGCCCTTGGCGGCGACCCGCTCCGCGGCGTCGGCGAGCATGGCGGCGCCGATCCACTCGGGCGTCATGATCATGAGGGTCCAGGACCAGCGGGACTTGTCGCGGGCGGCCGTGAACGAGGTCATGTCCGCGGCCCACCACAGGCCCTCGAGCGGCATGACCGTGTAATCGCGGCCGAGCTCCTGCCTGCTCGCGAACTTCAGCCGGTACGCCAGCGGGTAGAGCGCCTCGGTCGCCGCGCCGAACGCCGCGCCCGCGTTGGGGTCGCCGTGGCCGTCGATCATCAGGTACGGCAGGTCCGGCACGTCCACGATCGCGAACTCGCCCTGCCGCGCCCGGTAAGTGGCTATCTCGCGCTTGAAGTGATGCCTCACCGGCCCAACCTAGCCAACCCGGCTCAGGCATTCCGGGGTGGTGCCGATAAAGCGATGTGGTGTCGCTGAAGGCAAAGGTCTGGCCTATCACGGGGCGGACCCGGGCGTGGACCATCAGCCGGGCGCTGGCGGTCGCCGCCGCGCTGACCATCGTGCTGGTGATGGTGCTCGGGGCGAGCGCCTATGTCCGGATCGAGCGGCTGCTCGCCGAACGCCGCCCGGTCGACCATTCCGTGGCGGTGCTGTCCACGATCTCGCAGGTACAGGTGCAGTTCCAGGACGCCGAGCGCGGGCAGCGCGGCTACATCATCACCGGCCAGCAGAGCTATCTGCGGCCGTACGAGACGGCGATCGCGCTGCTGCCCACCACACTCGCCCGCTTGCGGGAGCTCACCCGGGACAGCCCAGGGCAGCAGGCGCTGCTGGACGAGCTGCAGCTCCCGATCGAGGCCAAGCGGGCGGAACTCGCCGCGACGATCCGATTGCGGCGTACGGAGGGCTTCCGTGCCGCCCAGGAGGTGGTGAACACCGACTGGGGCGTCCGCTCGATGTCCCGGATCGATCAGCTGCTCGGGCAGATGCAGCGGGAGCAGCGGCGGCTCCTCACCGAGGGGCAGGAGGCCAGCAAGCGCACCGCCGTCCGGACGCAGCGGCTGATCGTGGGGGGAACGCTGCTGACCCTGGTGCTGGTGGGACTGACCGCGTTCTGGCTCAACCGGCGCATCACCCGGCCGCTGCGCGCGGTCACCCGGGCCG
>CAKUMG010000226.1 GCA_934667465.1 uncultured Actinoplanes sp.
AGCCAGGCCGTCCACGACTCGCGGTCGGCCGGGTCGGCGATCTCGGGGGCGAAGAAGTTCCACGCCGCCCCGGCGACCAGCCCGGCGACCGGCACCCACCAGCGGCGGACCTTCTCGGCCAGCAGCCAGGTGGTGAGCACCACGCCGAACGGCACCGCGCACTGGAAGAAGTAGAGCTGGCTGGCGGAGGGGTGGAAGAAGACCCACGCCGCGCCGGCGCCCGCGGCGATCATGCCGCCGAGCAGCCAGGCCGCCGGGTCGGCCCGCAGGTGGCGGGTGCCGAGGCCGGCGAGCCCGAGCAGCCGCGGCGCCTGCAGGACCATCCACCAGAGGACGATGCCCAGCACGTACGCCCACGCGGGCGCGCCGGCGCCGTCCAGCCCCGGCGGCACGATCGGGGCGGAGAGGACCTTGTCGCCCTCGCCCACGGTCACCTGGTAGGGCTCGATCCAGCGGAGCAACCCGAAGAACTCGATGCCGAGGGTGCCCGCGCCGCCGCCCGCGAAGAGCCGCGTGCCGATCAGCATCGGGATGCCGACCGCCACGAGCAGGCCCGCGACGGCTCGGGGGAACGCCCGGTCGCGGATCCACAGCACCACGCCGGCCAGGGCGATGCCCGCGATCAGGGGCGGCAGCGCGCTGGACTTGGCGCCCGCGCAGGCCAGCGCGAGCGCCGGGACGAGGAACCATGCGGCGCCCAGCTTGCGGCCGCGCAGCAGGTCGACGGTCACCAGCGTGAGCAGGGCGAGCAACGGCATCGCGTACGACTGGGAGGGGCTCGCGAACGACAACGCCTGCCCGCCGTTCGCGTCGACCGGGCTGCCCAGGGTCAGCGGGAGGCCGATGAACGCCGTGGTGCCGGCGAGCGGCCCGGCCCACCAGCGGCCGCTGACGTCGCGGGCGAGCGCGGCGACGACCAGGACGGCGATCGCCCCGATCGGCACCATCCAGAGGCGCAGGAGCACGAGCTCGGCCGGGATGCCGGTGATCATGCTGGCCGCGGCCATGTCGGCGTCGGAGAGGTAGTGGTAGCGCAGGGCGTCGCCGGCGAGCTGCGGCACCTCGAACGGCATCGAGCGGGTCATCTCGTGCACGAGCGCCAGGTGGTACATCAGGTCCTGGTAGTACGACGCGGTGGCGGGCGGCGTCTCGTTCGTACTCCAGATCCACGCGCCCCACAGCACGACGATGAGCAGGCCCCCGCCGATCGCCCAGTGCCACAGCACGGGCAGCGGCTTCGGGTCGGTGACGCGCCAGTGGCGGCGCAGGGCCGGCACGGCGGCGAACGCGACGAGCACGAGCAGCGGCCAGCACCACAGCACCTGCTGGAGCCCGGCGGCCGCGGCGATCGCCCAGCCGGTGAGCTGCACGAGCAGCCCGGTGGCGGCGCCGAGCCCCAGGTCTTCGGCCAGGTTGCCGCGGCTGCCGCGGACCGCCCGGTGCACGAGCGTGCCGGGCAGCACGACGCCCAGCGCGAGGTACACCGCGTACACGAGGATGTGCACGGCCGAGGTGTCGGTGAGCAGCAACCCGGTGACGAAGGCCGCCGCGACGATCAGCCACGGGAGCACCGCCGGCGGTTCGAAGCGGAAGCGCGGAACGGCACCGGCCGGCGCGGAGGGCGCCGGCCGGTCGAGAACAGCGGTCATCGGGCCGCTGCCGCGGATCGCTGCTGAGGGATGTCGACCGAAGCCGCCGCCGGCACCGTGGCGGAGTCGAATCCAATGTGGAACCTCGGACGGTCCTGAACCGTCTTGTAGATCCGCGCGACGTACTCACCGAGCAGCCCCAGGCAGATCAGCTGCGCCGCCGAGAGCAGCAGCACCGCGATGAACAACGACGTCCACCCCGGGATGACCGTGCCGTTGGACCACACCACCAGGCCGAAGACGATCAGGCCCAGGCACGCGATGAACGCGGTGACGCCCAGCCAGGTCGCCAGCCGCAGCGGGGCGGCGGAGAAGTTGGCCGCGCTGTCCCAGGCCAGCGCGACCATCTTGCGCAGCGGGTACTTCGTCTCGCCGGCCGCGCGCTTCTCCCGGACGTAGGTGACCTCGCCGGCCGCGAAGCCGAGCGACGGCACCAGCAGGCGGTAGACCGGGGTCCGCTCGGGCAGCACCTTGAGCACCTCGACCACCTCGCGGCTGAGCAGCCGGAAGTCGCCGGCCTGCGAGGGGATGTCCGCGCCGACCATGCGCCGCATCAGGCCGTAGTAGGCGCCGGCGGTGTGCCGCTTGAAGAACGTGTCGGTGCTGCGGTCGGACCGGACGCCGTACACGACGTCGAGGCCGTCCTCCCGCGCCACCCGCAGCATCTCCGCGATGGTCTCCGGCGGGTCCTGCAGGTCGGCGTCGATGCTGACGACGTAGGCCCCGCGGGAGCGGTGCAGCCCGGCGGTCAGGGCGGCCTGGTGGCCGCTGTTCTTGCGGAGCCGGACGAGCCGCAGCTCGGCCCAGGTCCGGCCCTGTTCGAACAGGAGGTCGGCGGTGCGGTCGGCGCTGCCGTCGTCGACGGCGACGACCTCGTACGTCACGCCGAGCCCGTCGAGCGCCGGCCGGAGCCGGGCTACGAGGGCGGGGATGACCGCTTCCTCGTTGTACATCGGCACGACGACCGACAGGACCAGATCGCTCACGACTATTGGTTCCTCTACGTCTGAAGGGTGGTGAGACGGGTGAACTCGCGGGGCAGGTCGTAGCCGTCCCAGATGGCGCTGAAGGTCAGCGCCGAGCCGAACGGGACGATCCGGTCCACCCCGCGGCCGCCGAGGTCGGCGGCGAAGGAACGCAGCTCCTCCGGCGTGAAGCCGAAGTGGCTGAACGTCTGGTCCTGGCGGTTCATCGCGGGCACCAGCTCGGCGAGCGAGGCCACGTGCGCGAACGGGAACGCGCCCGCGCCGATCCAGCGCCGGGGCGCGGCCTCCGGGCCGGTCAGCGACAGCGCGGTGACCGCGTTGCGCGGGAACGCGACCGACGACACCGCGCCCGCGGCCGCCAGCCCGTACGCGTTGACCCGCTTCTCGACGGCCATCGCGGCGTCCACGACCCAGCCGCGCCGGTCCACGACGTCGCCCAGAGGCGCCAGGAACTCGTCGCGCACCTGTGTGGCCTGCGCGGGGTCGCCGCCGACGAGGAAGACCGTCCGCGGCGACGAGCACGCGGCCTGGTCGAACCAGTACGCGTCGTTGGCGAACCCGGCCACCGCCGCAGCGCGCTCGGAAGAGGAGGCGGCGAGCCAGCCGGGCACCGACAGCGCGGCCCACGAGGTGCGGTCCGGGAACGTCAGGTCGCGGGCCGACGGGCGCAGCCGGTGCTTGCGAATGGTGTCCACGGCCGCGTCGCCGCCCCAGATCACCCGCAGGTCGCACCATTCGCTGAGGGCACCGGTGACGGCGTCGTCCCGGCCGTAGGTGACCATGCGCTGGGTCCGGCCGATGACCGGGTCGGCGCCGTCGAGGGTCGCGTTGAGCGCCTCGAGCACGGTCTCGGCGGCACCGGCGGAGCGCGACGAGATCCGTACGACGTTGTGGTTGCCGGCCAGGGCCGACAGCGCCCACGAGTAGACGAAGATCGTGTCCACGTTGGCCGGGGGCACGTGGAAGACGTTGCCGCGCGGGAAGACGTACGTGTCCTCGTCGCGCCGCATCCGCTCCACGGCCCGGTGCAGCTCGGCGGGGCGCATGAAGAAGCCCAGCGAGCCCAGCTCGGGGTGGCGGCGCGCGACGGCGGGCGCGAGCAGCTTGCGCGCGAACCGCGACAGGAAGTCGATCACGCGCGGGTCGCCGACGGCGAGCCGGTCGTCCGACGGCGCCGTCAAATCTGACGAAGAGCCGAAACGGAATTTCACGCTGCCTCCCGGTAGGTGTCGCTGCACCCGCGGGCCTCGGCCCGGGGGAGTCGGCCGAGCACGGAGAACCGCTTGCCCGGCCAGTCGCCGTCGTCGATGCCGTCGAGGACGCCCAGGTCCTCGGTGAGCAGCACGTGCCCGGGGTAGGAGGTGGGCAGCGTGCTCACCACCTCGATCAGCCCCGGCTTGCCGACCGGCTGCTCGGCCCACGTCTCCGGGTCGCGGATCACGACGTCGGCGAAGTCGGGGCAGTAGAGCGAGCCGCCGGACGGGCCCTCCAGGAAGACCGTGCCGATCTGCTCGACCATGCCGTAGTAGTTGTGCACCCGGGTCAGGCCCGTGTCGGCGGCCAGCCGGCGCCGGAACTCCTCGGGCGGGACCGCCTGGTCCACCAGCTTCTTCCAGCCACCGGAGTGGATGAGGATGCCGTTGCTCAGGTCGAGCCCGTTGTCCCGCGCGACCTCGTAGAGGTGCAGCCAGACCAGGAACGTGAACCCGAAGATCAGGAACGGCTTGTCGCCGTGCTTGGACAGGAAGCCGCGCAGCGCCTCGACGTCGGGGTTGCCGGCCTCGTCGAGCGCCCAGGCGTGGTCGCGGCCGAACGTGGACATGCCGAGCACGCCGGCGCCCCGGGCGCTGAACGACCGGCGGTTCTTGAGCAGGCCCTTCGAGTCGACCAGGATCATCGGCAGCCGCTGCGGGCCGAGCACGGGCCGCAGCGTCGCGCCGAGCCGGCGGGTCTGCTCCCCGGCGGCGTGCTTGTCCAGGTAGATCCGGCTCACCTCGCCGGTGGTGCCGCTGGACGTGAGGACCTTGAAGACCTCGTCGTCGGGGATGCTCTTCAGGGTCAGGTTCTTGAAGAGCCGGACCGGCAGCCAGGGCAGCTCGGCCACGGTGGCGGCCGAGGTGAAGCCGGCCGCGGTGAGGATCCGGTCGTACTCGACGCTGTGCGCCCGGTGGAAGTCGGTGAGTTCCGACAACTCCTTGTGCAGCACCGCCTCGCGCGACGCCTGATCCAGGGTGAACACGCTCACTTGAGGGCCTCCAGCGACCGGTAGTCGACCTTGCCGGTCGGGAGCAGCGGCAACGCGTCGATGCCGCGGACGTCGAGGCCGCTGTGGTGCGTGCCGAGGAAGCCGGCGAGCTCGCTGCGCACCGACCGGGCGAGCGCGGTGTCGGCGCCCTCGACGAAGACGTGCAGCTTGTCGTCGCCGGCGACCGCCGCGACCGCGCCGTGCGGGGCCAGCGTGCGCTCGACGTCGTCGAGGTTGACCCGGACGCCGAACACCTTGCCGATGCGCTTGAGCCGGCCGGTGATGAACAGGAAGCCCTCGTCGTCGAGCCGGCCGAGGTCGCCCGTACGCAGCTTGCCGCCCAGCTCGTCGCCGAGGGCGAGGTCGGCGGCGCCGTCCGCGTAGCCCATCATCGCGTTGGGGCCGGTGTAGACGACCTCGTCGTCGACGATCGAGAAGGCGCCACCGGGGATGGCGAGCCCGGCGGAGCCGAGCTTGTCCGCGACCCGGTCCGGAGGGAGCACCGCCATCCGCGCGGTCGCCTCGGTCTGGCCGTACATGACGTAGAGCCGGCCGGACATCCGCTCGGAGAAGTCCTTGACCAGCTCCGTACGCAGCCGCCCGCCGGCCTGCGTCAGCATGCGCAGCGACGGGTGGGCCGCCGGGTCGAAACGCAGCCGGCGCAGCATCTCGTACTGGTACGGCACCGCCGCCAGCGAGGTCACGCCGTGCTCGCCGACCGCGGTCCAGAAGTCGCGCTGCAGGATGCCGCCCCGCTCGAGCAGCACCGTGGCGCCGCGCAGCAGGTGGCTGTTGAGCACCGACAGCCCATACGTGTAGAACAGCGGCAGCGTCGTCGGTGCGACGTCGTCCGCCGTGATCCCCAGGCTCTCCCCGATCGCGGCCGCGTTGCTCAGCACCGCGTCGCGCGACAGGCGTACGAGCTTGGGGTTGCCCGTCGACCCGCTCGTGGTGAGCAGCAGGGCCAGGTCGGGGTGCGGGACGACCGCCGGGGTCTCGCGCGCCCAGGCGTCGCCGTCGGCGCGGTAGCCCTCCGGCGGGGCGTCGGTCACCCCGGTGACCCGTACCGGCTGGAACCGCTCGACCAGGGCGAGCAGCACCTCGCGGTCCAGGTCCGGGTCGAGCAGCGCGATCGGACGGCGGGCGGCGAGGGCGCCCAGGTAACGCGCGACCGCACCGAGCTCGGTGGGGGTGAGCGCGAAGACCACGCCGGGCGGCAGTGCCGCGAACTCGGCCGCGGCGGCCTCGACCTGGTCCGGGTGCAGCGACTCGCCGGTGGCGGCGTCGAGCACCCGGGCACCGGGGGCGAACAGGTTCACAGCGAGATTCCTCCGTCGACCCCGAGCACCTGGCCGGTCACGAAGCGGGCCTGCGTGCAGAGCAGGAACGTGATCGCGTCCGCGACCTCGCCGGCCTCGCCGAGGCGGCGCAGGGCGGTGTCCGCGATCCGCTTCGCACGGCCGTCGTCGTCGAGGGTGTCGAGCATGTCGGTGGCGATGAAGCCGGGCGCCACGGCGTTGACCCGGATGCCGCGCGGCCCGAGCTCCTTGGCGGCCGAGCGGGCGAGCCCGGCGACGGCGGCCTTGGAGGCGGCGTAGACGGCCTGCCCGGCGATCCCGGCCACGCCGGTCACCGAGGAGACGAGCACCACCGCCGGGTCCTGGCCCCGGCCGAGCAGCCGTACCGCGTTCTGCAGGGTGTGCGCCGCGCCGGCCGCGTTGACGGCGAACAGCCGTTCCACGGTCGCATCGGGCGTCATGCCGAGCATCCCGGCGCCGTGCGTGCCCGCGTTGACCACGAGCGCGTCCAGCCGGCGGAAGCGTTCGAACGCGATACGCATCATGGCCTTGCTGGTGGCCGGGTCCGCGATGTCACCGTGCGTCGGCATCACGGTCACGCCGTACTTTCCGGCGAGTTCCCCGGCGACCCGCTCGATGCCTTCGGCGCCGTGGCCGTGCACGACGAGATCGTGACCCTGCTCGGCGAGCCGGGTCGCGACCGCGTGACCGATTCCGCGGGACGCACCGGTGACCAGTGCGACCCGATCACTCATTGAAGTCCACCCCGTATTTACCCAGAATTCGCATTGCCTCGGCGAACGAGGACATTCCGATGACGTCGTCGGTATCGATCATCACCGAGAATTCATCTTCCAGTGCGGCCACCAGGGACATGTGTGCGAGCGAGTCCCACTTGTCGTCGTCCTGGTAGTGCAGATCGTCCACGGGGGAGTCTTCCGGCAGGTCAAGTGCGGTCCGGAACACTTCACGCAGTCTCTGCAACTCGATCACGGTGTAACTCCACAACAACGGGGACGACGGAGGAGTCCCACCATGCCTCAGGGCTCGCAACGTCACGACCAATGCGATGTGAACTCGGCGTGAATAGCAACGGGCATCTGTTCGGAAGCCTGGAAATGCGCGTTTCCGTGGTTATGATTTCGGCTCGCCGAGGCTATTCCCTATGCCCGTGCCCACCCCCGGGAGCAATTCATGAGTGTGTTGAGCGGTTCGTCCATCCTGGTCACCGGTGGTACCGGTTCGTTCGGGAAGGCATTCCTGGGCTACGCGCTGGAGCACCTGGACCCGCAGCGGATCGTGGTCTTCAGCCGCGACGAGCTCAAGCAGTACGAGGTCCGCCAGATGTTCGGCGACGACCCCCGGCTGCGCTTCTTCCTCGGTGACATCCGCGACAAGGACCGCCTGGGCCGCGCGATGCACGGCGTCGACCACGTCGTCCACGCCGCCGCGCTCAAGCAGGTCGACACCGCGGAGTACAACCCGTCGGAGTTCATCGCGACGAACATCAACGGTTCGCAGAACGTCGTCGACGCCGCGATCAACGCCGGCGTGCAGCGCGTCGTCGCGCTCTCCACGGACAAGGCGTCCAGCCCGATCAACCTCTACGGCGCCACCAAGCTGGTCGCCGACAAGCTGGTCATCGCGGGCAACCACTACGCCGCCACGCACCCGACCCGCCTCTCGGTCGTCCGCTACGGCAACGTGATGGGCAGCCGCGGCTCGGTCGTGCCGTTCTTCCGCAAGCTCAACGCCGAGGGCAAGAGCCTGCCGATCACCGACAAGCGGATGACCCGCTTCTGGATCACCCTGGACC
>CAKUMG010000227.1 GCA_934667465.1 uncultured Actinoplanes sp.
ACGCCTCGGCCCACCAGCCGGCGGCCTCGCGGCACTTGAGCGCGGCCTCCCGGGCGAGCCCGACGGTCCAGCCGCGCCCCAGGAACGTGACCTGCTTCGCCAGCGCGGGGTGCACCGGCAGCGGCAGCCGGACGGCCACCTCGCCGTCCGCCGCCAGCGCCTCGATGTCGTGGCCCAGGTGCGCGCGGAGCAGCGCGAGCGTGCTGGTGGCGAAGCGGGTCTGCACCACGGACAGCTCGTCGGCGAAGTCGAGCACGATCGCCTCGCCCGCCAGCGGGACGACGGGGGTCTCGGGGTCGGCGGTGATCACGGTGGTCGGGGTGATCCCGTCCAGCTCGCGGAGCAGGTCGACGGCCTCGGTGGTGGTGCCCGAGCGACTGATCACCAGCACCCGGTCGTAGCGGCGCCCGCGGGGGAACTCGGAGGCCTGGAACGCGTCGGTCTCGCCGTGGCCCTCCTCCTCGCGCAGGCCCGCGTAGGCCTGGGCGATGAACCAGGAGGTGCCGCACCCGGCGACGGCGACCCGCTCGCCGCGCACGGGCAGCCCGGCCCGGCCGGCCAGCTTGGCGGCCTCCCGCCAGCAGTCCGGCTGGCTGGCGATCTCCACCTTGACGTGGCTCATGCTGTTCCTCATCCAGGTGCTGCGTCGAGCCCTCACGCTGCGCGGATGCGCTCGGTTCGCGGGTCTTTCGAGCGCCATTCTGCGTGGAACGGCGGCGGCGACGCAACCACCCCCGTCACTTCGCGCAGGTACCCTCTTTGCTAGGCGACGTTTCGAGCACTAATGTGCAGACTCTTGGCATGCCGTGCACGCGGCGGGGCGTGGAGCAGGGAGGTCCGGTGGACCGGTACGCGCGCTGGAATGCCCTGCTCGAACTCCTCGCGGAGAGCGGCCGGGTCACCGTCGAGGACGCCGCCGAGCGCCTCGACGTCTCGCAGGCCACCATCCGCCGCGACTTCGACCAGCTGGCCCAGCAGCAGATGATCACCCGCACCCGCGGCGGGGCGGTCGCCAACGGCGTCTCGTACGACCTGCCGCTGCGCTACAAGAGCGCCAAGCACTCCGCCGAGAAGCAGCGCATCGGCGAGGCCGCGGCCACGCTCGTGCACCCCGGCACTGTCGTCGGCCTCAACGGCGGCACCACCATGACCGAGGTCGCCCGCGCCCTCGCGGTCCGCCCCGACCTCAACACCAGCGGCGAGGGCGCCCAGCTCACCGTGGTCACCAACGCCCTCAACATCGCCAACGAGCTGCTCGTCCGCTCGCGCATGAAGATCGTCGTGGCCGGCGGAGTGGTCCGCCCCCAGTCCTTCGAACTGGTCGGCCCGCTGGGCGGCGCCCTCCTCAAGGAGGTCACCCTCGACATCGTCCTGCTCGGCGTCGACGCCCTCGACGTCGACCTGGGCGCGGCCGCCCACCACGAGGGCGAGGCGGCGATGAACAGCCTCATGGTCGCCCGGGCCAAACGCGTCGTCGTCATCGCCGACTCGTCGAAACTGGGCGGTCACGCCTTCGCGCGCATCTGCCCCATCACCAAGGTCGAAACCCTGGTCACCGACTCCGGCGCCCCGGACTCCGTCCTCGACCCCTTCCGCGAAGCCGGCGTCGAAGTCATCTGCGCCTGACCGGCCCCGGTCACGCGCGCCGGGTGTTTCGTATCGTGACGGCGCGGTCGGCCAGCTCCCGAACTTCGTCGGCGAGGAAGGGTGCCACGCCGTCGGCATGGCAGCACGGCGGCTTGGTTCTCCGGGCGGTGGGCGGTGTGGTGATGCCGGCCAGCGCGTACAGCTCGGTGTAGACGTCCATACCCGGATCGTTGTCGTCGTGCGGCCCGATGAGCAGGATCCACGCCCGCTTGGGGCACTCGAACGCGACAACCACCCGTAGCGTCTAGGGGCGGCGTTTCCGGGCCTCCGGGTCCGTGCTCGACCGGACGACGTGTCCTTCGCCGCGGCGCATTTGTTCCAGGCTCTCCTGCAGGTCCGCACGTTCGAGCAGGGCCTGGTCCGACAGCCGGTACCAGACGTGTTCCATCAAGTTGCGGTCCCGTCCCCGGCGCCGGAGATCCCGGAGGAGAGTCACGACCTCGTGCAGGCGCTCCGGATCGAGCAGGACTCGCGGGCTGTCGGTCGCGGCCTGTTTCAGCACGCCTTCCTTTGTCCAGGAGCGCACGCTGCGCTCGCTCAGCCCGAGGAGCTTGGCTGCCACGGACACCCGAACAGGGTCGCTCTCAGCAAGCGTCCGCTGAACGATGTTCCGCAGCTTCGCCCGTTGGTCTTGGTCCAGATTCGGTGCGGAGGCGAGCTCCTCCATCTGCTCGATCCGTTCGAACAGGTGGGCAGTGCGGTTCTCTTCCGTCGCCAGAGTCATGAGTCGGCCCTCCTTCCTGCTTCCGAGTGTGACGTACTTTTTCGGAAGCAGGAAGTGGTCGGCTGACCAACGTCACATCCTCAGGAGGTGACGTCCTTGCGGGTGAAGCGGTAGAACGCCAGCCCCCAGAACAGCGCCGCGTAACAGACCGCCGACAGCGCCCCCTTCACCATGTCGTCCGTCTGCGCCGGCGTCGACAGCAGCCCGAGCCACGCGTCGCTGTAGTGGTTGGGCAGGAAGTTGCGGATGACCCCGAGCGCCTCGATCTGGTCCAGGATGCTGGAGAGGATCCAGAGCAGCACGGCCCCGCCGACCGCGCCCAGCGCCGCGTCCGTGGCGACCGAGAGCAGGAACGCCAGCCCCGCGACCCCCAGCAGCGTCACCGCCAGGTAGCCCAGGATGCCGAGCAGGCGCAGCAGCCCGTCCCCGGCCGGGATCTCGGCCGCCACCGTGCTGCCCAGCGGGTGCCATCCGTAGCGCAGCGTCCCCACCAGCAGCGCCGTTCCCGCAAGGGTGAGCAGCGCGGCCGCCGAGTAGCCGAGCGCCACGATCAGCTTGATCGCGAGCAGCCGCGCCCGGGGGACGGGGATCGCGAGCAGGTAGCGCAGGCTGCCCCAGCTCGCCTCGGATGCGACCGTGTCGCCGCAGAACAGGGCGACGACCACGAGCAGCAGGAAGTTCGACGAGACCAGCAGCGTGAAGAGGGTGAAGTTGAGCCCGCCCGACGTGGCCAGGTCGACCAGGGAGGAGAACGCGCCGCCCCCGTTGCCGTCATCGTCGTCGTTGCCGCCGAACTCGAAGGCGATCAGGACGATCAGCGGCAGCAGGACCATGAAACCCAGGGCGAGCTGGGTACGCCGCCGCGAAGCCTGCCGCCGCACCTCCGCCATCAGCGGCAGCGTGGCCGAGGCTCTGTAGCCCGTGACGTCGGTGCTCATCGGTCCCCACTTCCGCGCGAGTTGTCGCCCACCAGGGCCAGGAACGCGTCCTCGAGCCGCCGGCGCGGCACCACCCGGTCCACGCCGATGCCGGCGCGCACCAGCGACGCGACGACCTCCTGGCGCGGGGTGCCGTTGGTGTCCACGATCAGCGAGGACCCCTCGGTCCTCACCGGGCCGACCGCCAGCCCTTCCAGGACGGACGCGGCGGAGGAGACGTCGGAGACCCCGATCTGGATCGAGGGCGACTCGCCGACGATGTCCTCGACCGGGCCGGACGCCACGATGCGGCCCTTGTTGACCACGACCGCGTGCGTGCAGGTCTGCTCCACCTCGGCGAGCAGGTGGCTGGAGACCAGCACCGCGCGGCCGTCGGTGGCGTAGCGGCGCAGGACCCGTCGCATCTCGGCGATCTGCGGCGGGTCGAGCCCGTCCGTCGGTTCGTCGAGCACGAGCAGTTCGGGCAGGCCGAGCATGGCCTGGGCGATGGCGAGGCGCTGCCGCATGCCGTGGCTGTAGTTCTTGGTGCGCCGGTGGACCGAGTTGCCGAGGCCGGCGATCTCCAGGGCCTCGTCGAAGCGCGCCTCCTCGAGCGGGCGGCCGGTGGCCCGCCAGTAGGCCTGCAGATTCTCGTAGCCGCTCAGGTGCGGCAGGAACCCGGGCCCCTCGACCAGCGCGCCGACGCGGGAGAGCACCGGCGCGCCGGGCACGAGCGGGCGCCCGAAGACGAGCGCGTCGCCGGCGGTCGGCATGGTGAGGCCCATCAGCACGCGCAGGGTGGTCGTCTTGCCGGCGCCGTTCGGGCCGAGCAGCCCGACGACCTGACCGCGCTCGACCCGGAAGTCCACCTTTTCCACTGCGACGAAGCCGTCACCGTACGCCTTCCGCAGCCCGCGGACGACGAGCGGCGTGTCCGCGAACTCTTCCACGGTGGGCAGGACCCGGCGGCGGCGCCGGCTCACCAGGACCGTGACCAGCACGGCCAGCACGATCGCCACGACCACGGCGAGCAGCAACCAGCGCCACACGACCTGCGGGTCGGCGATCTCGGTGCCCACGACGGTGGGCAGCGACACCGCGGGCTCGGCGGCGACGGTGTAGACGGCGGGATCGGCGGGTGTCAGGAACGCCTGGTCCGAGGTCGCCACGACCACCCGTACGGTGTGACCTGCCTCGATCCTCCGCACGACGGCGGGCAGTGTGACGGTGACCGGCTCGGCGTCGCCGATCTCGGCGGGCAGCCCGGTGAGCCGCAGCGGCGCGACCAGCCCGCCGCTGAGCGTGGCGGCGCCGTCCTGGCCCACGTCGTAGAGCTTGACGAAGAGGGTCGCGCTGCCGGTCGGCGAGGCGACCCGCAGCCGTACGCCCGGCGCGCCCGCGACGTCGATCGCCGAGCCCACCGGCGCGGAGTCGAACGTCGCGTGCTGGCCCGGCAGGTCGCCCGCCACGCCGCCGAGCAGCGAGCTGAGCTGCCCGCCGACGCCGGGGAGCGACGAGATCGCGCCCGGGTTGCCGTTCGGCGGTGCCGCGATGCGCTGGGGCTCACCGGCGACGGTGACCTCGGTGCGCCCGGTTCCGCCGAGGCCCGGGTAGGCCGGGTCGGAGTAGCCGTTGGTGACCAGGCCGCGGTCGAGCGCGCTGAACCCGGCGACGCGCGAGTAGGTGAAGCTGGTGGCCGGGGCCTCGCCCTCGCCCCGCACGTAGTGGTCGAGCCACTGCACGGTGAGCGCCTCGGTCCGGTCCTGGTCGGTCTGCGGGCCCTGGCCGCCGTCGTGGCCGCCGGTGAACCACGCGACGCGTACCGGCGTGCCCGTGGCGGCGATGCCGCGCGCGTTGGCGTCGGCCTCGGAGAGCGGGAACAGGGTGTCGACCGCGCCCTGGATCAGCAGGGTGGGCGCCTTGATGGCGTCGAGCACGGTGGCGGGGCTCGAGCGCTGCAGGAGAGCCGTGGTCGCCGCGTCGGGCACGCCCGTGGTCGCCATCTTGAGGTAGGCGGCACAGACGTCGGCCGCGAAGCGCCCGCAGGCCGGATCGCCGGTGGCAGGCGCGGGCACCGCAGGCGTGGGCACCCCCGGCGTGGCGGACCCGCTGCCGAAGAACAGGCCGGCCCAGCTCTTCTTGAACACGCCCGGGTCGGTCACCCCGTCCGCGGACTGCGGGAAGAAGGACCGGCCCAGGTCGTTCCAGGTGATCGACGGCGCGATCGCGTCGACCCGGGCGTCCGTGCCGGCGAGCAGCAGGGCCAGGGCGCCGCCGTACGAGCCGCCGACCACGCCGACGCGCGGGTCCCCGGTGGCGTCGGTGCGCACCTCGGGCCGCTCGGCGAGCCAGTCGAGCAGCCGCTGCGCGTCCTTGACCTCGTAGTCCGGGTTGTTCAGGTGGATCTCGCCGCCGCTGCGGCCGAAGCCCCGCGCGGTCCAGGCCAGCACCGCGTAGCCGCGGTCGGCGAGCTTCTCCGCGGTGTCCGACACCGAGTTCTTCGTACCGCCGAAGCCGTGGGCCAGCAGCACCGCCGGGACCTTGTCGCCGGTGTCGTCCGGCAGGTAGAACCGGGCGTCGAGGTCGACCGGCTCGGTGCCCGAGGGGCCGGAGAGCACTGTGATCCGCTGGTCGGTCGCCGTCCACGAGCGCCGCTCGGGCAGGACGGCCCAGGTCACCAGGGCGGCCACGAGCACCAGGACCGCCGCCGCGGCCAGCACCCGGCGCCGCGTCGGGCGGGGCAGGACGCGGCGCAGCCCGGTGGGCGATACAGACATGTGATCACGCTATCCGCGTGCGACTGAGCGTGAGCTGTGAACCCGGATGGTCGGGCCGGGCTAGGGTCGGGGAACCGCTCCACTTGACATGGAAGGTCGTGCCCGTGCCCGACGATCTCACCCTGACCGTGCACGAGCGACCCGGGCAGCTGCCCCGCCGGGGGATCGTCCGGCTCCATCCCGAGGTGATGGCCGCCCTGGCGATCAACCCGGGCGACCCGCTGCTGCTGGGCGGGCGCCGGGTCACGGCGGCGGTCGCCGCGCGGGCCGAGGCCGGGGCGAGCCGGGCCGCGCTCTACGCCGACGACCTCACCCTCGGCAACCTCCGGCTGCGTGACGGCGACGAGGTGACCGTGTCGCGGGCGCCGGTCGTGGCCGCGCGCCGGGTGACCCTGGCGGGCCCGCCGGAGATCGCCGCGGTGGTGACCCACGAGATGCTGCGCCTGGCCCTGCTGGGCAAGGTCGTGACCGCGGGCGACGACGTCTCCCTGCTGCCGCAGGACGTGCCGCCGCAGGCCGGCTATCGCGACCTGGTCGAGGGCGCGCGCCGCAGCCTGGCCAACCGGGTCGGGTTCCGCTGGACCAGCGAGCTGCTGCAGGTCGTCGCGGTCGAGGACGCCGACGCCGCGCTGGTCACGATGGACACGGTGGTCGGCTGGCAGGGCAGGGACGCGGCCGTACGGGTCCAGCAGCCGCCCGCCGCCGCGGCAGCCGCAGCCGCAGCGGCCGCCACCAAGCCGGCCTCCACCGATCCGGACACGCCGCCGCCGAGCCTGGACGACCTGCCCGGGTTGCGCACCCAGGCGCAGGAGCTGACCGAGCTGCTCGACCTCGGCTTCAACCACCGCGAGGTGCTGAGCCGGCTGGGCACCACGGTGTCCCTGGGCGTGCTGGTCAGCGGCCCGGCCGGGTCCGGCAAGTCGGCCCTGGTGCGTGCCGTCGCCGCGGGGGTGGGAGCGACCGTACGGGTGCTGTGGGGCCCTGAGCTCGCGGCGCTGACCAACGACGCCGCGGCGACCCGGCTGCGCGAGACGTCCCGGCAGCTCAAGGCGAGCGCGCCCGCGGTCCTGCTGATCAGCGACGTCGAGGCGCTGGCGCCGCGCGACGAGCCCGGCCCGCTGGCCACGGTGTTCCGGCAGGTGCTCGCCGACCTGGTCACCTCCGGTGCCGCCGTCGTGTGCACCACGAGCCGCCCCGAGTCCGTCGACCCCGCGCTGCGCGCCCCCGACCTGCTCGCCGTGCAGCTGGCCGTGCCCCTGCCGGACGCGGCCATGCGCCGGGAGCAGCTGCGCGTGCTGACCCGCGGGATGCCGCTGGCCGAGGACGTGCGGCTGGACGACGTGGCCGGCCGGACGCCCGGCTTCGTCGCCGCCGACCTGGCCGCGCTGGCCCGCGAGGCCGGGGTGCACGCGGCGCTGCGGCAGAAGGAGGCCGAGTCGCCCACGGTGACGATGGCCGACTTCGAGGCGGCGCTCGACGTGGTCCGCCCGACCTCGATGGCCGAGTCCACGCTGGAGGTCGCGAAGGTCACCCTCGACGACGTGGGCGACATGGCCGAGGTCAAGGAGACGCTGACCGAGTCGGTGCTGTGGCCGCTGACCTATCCGGACACGTTCGCCCGGCTCGGCGTCCAGCCGCCGCGCGGCGTGCTGCTCTACGGCCCGCCCGGCTGCGGCAAGACCTACCTGGTCAAGGCGATCGCCGGGACGGGCAAGGCGAACGTGCTCTCGGTCAAGGGCGCGGAGCTGCTGAGCAAGTGGGTCGGCGACAGCGAGCGCGCGGTCCGCGAGCTGTTCCGCCGCGCCCGGGAGGCGGCGCCGACGCTGGTGTTCCTGGACGAGGTGGACGCGCTCGCGCCGACCCGCGGCCAGTCCACCGACGGCGGCACCACCGACCGGGTGGTGGCCGCGCTGCTCACCGA
>CAKUMG010000228.1 GCA_934667465.1 uncultured Actinoplanes sp.
GCGTGGCACGGCCCGGCCAGCGGTTCGCGTTCGTCATGGACACCGGCCTGTGCGACAACGTGTTCGCGCTGGCCGAGGGCGCCGACCTGCTCGTGATCGAGTCGACCTTCCTCGCCGAGGACGCCACGCTGGCGGCCGAGGTCGGGCACCTCACGGCGGGACAGGCCGCGTCGGTCGCGCGCCAGTCCGGGGTGCGCACGCTGGTCCTGACGCACTTCTCCCAGCGGTACGCGGACAGTGCGCGCTTCCTCGACGAGGCGCGCGCCGAGTTCGACGGCGACATCGTGCTGGCACAGGATCTCGGCCGGGTTTCCGTCCCGCCGAGGATAGGTTCGTCCCATGAGCGTGCATCTGCGACCCGTCACTGACGACGACCTGCCCGGGATCGGCGAGTTGCACTACCGCTCGCGCGCCACGGCCTACGCCGACCTGCTCACCCCCGAGGCGCTGACCTTCGGGTCGCCGGCGGGTCTGGGCGAGTTCTGGTCCGAGCGCTGGAAGTGGGAACGCGAGACGCACCGGCTGACCGTGGCGATCGCCGAGGGGTCGCTGGCCGGCTTCACCTATCTGGGCCCGAGCTCGGAGGACGGCGCCGGCGAGCTGTACGCGATCCACGCCGCCCCGGAGTTCGTGGGGCGCGGCGTCGGGCGCGCGCTCATGGTCGACGCGCTGGCGGCCCTGCCCGCGTACGGCCCGACGGCGACGCTCTGGGTGCTGGACGGCAACGCCCGCGCGCGGACGTTCTACGAGCGCGGGGGATGGATCGCTGACGGGACGACCCGGGTCGAGCCGATCGGCGGGGAGCCGGTGCTGCAGGTGCGCTACTCGCGCGCTCTCTAGGAGGGCGGGAACGCGTGACCGAGTTGATGCGGGGGAACCTGTGGTCACGCGCTCCCGCCCACCGCGCCCGCTTCGAACCGTGCGCCTGGCCGGAGGCGCCGACCGGCGGAGGCGTGCCGGTCGGGTCGGTTCGAAACGGGTCCGGGTGCGGGACATCGTCGCGCTGGCGGGGCTACGCGATGTCACCGCGGAACGGGTGCCGGGTCCGGGCTTCTCCTGCCGGGGGACGGTCGGGGGGCCCGGGCGGCACCCTGGGAAGTCAGGTGGTGTGCCGTTTTTCCTCTCTCCGGGATGGCCGGGACGCCGGTCTCGCGTCGTCCAGCAGGCCTGGCATGTCCCGGACGCTGTTGAGGTCGTGCCGGAACGTCCACGCCTCGCGCCACGGCCGCCGCGACGCGGTCTCGGCGCGCTCGGCGATGCGGCGGGGCGCACACGGCCACCGCCACCCGCACCAGACGCAGTTGTCGTCGCGACCCGCCGCGGCATGCCGGGCCAGCATCCGCTGCGCGTCCTGCCACAGCAGGCGGTCGACGATGTCGGCCGGCACGGCCTGGTCGACGATGACCATTGCTGTCAGTACCTCCGTCCGGGGCGGCGCTCGCTCTCATCACATAAAACAGCCGGAATCCACCCAACGATCGGACTGAGTGTGCGACCTTCGCAACTATCCGTGACTGTCACTGTCTCGCCGACGGCGGAAGCTGACGGGCATCGATGCGGGCGGCGGTCGCGTTGACCGGTTCATGGATACCGAACACACGGGTGTCGATCACGAGGCACTCGATGCCTACAGCCGTGTCGTGACCGGCGTCGCCGCCAAGCTCCTGCCCACCGTCGCCGCGCTCGGCGTGCGCACCCCGCGCGGCGCGGGCGCCGGCTCCGCGGTGACGTTCATCGACGACGGATTCCTGCTCACCAACGCGCACGTGGTCGCGGGCGCCTCCGGCGGCACCGCCGCGTTTGCCGACGGCACCGAGACCAGCTTCGACGTGGTCGGCGCGGACGCGCTCTCCGACCTGGCCGTCGTCCGGGTCCACCACCCGGGCGCGCCGGCCGCCCCGCTCGGCAACGCCGACACGCTGCGCGTCGGCCAGCTGGTGGTCGCGGTAGGCAACCCGATGGGCCTGGCGGGCTCCGTCACCGCCGGCGTCGTCTCGGGGCTCGGCCGCTCCCTGCCCGCCCGCGACGGCCGCCGCGTCCGGGTCATCGACAGTGTCATCCAGACCGACGCCGCCCTCAACCCGGGCAACTCCGGCGGCGCCCTCGCCGACGCCACCGGCACGGTCGTCGGCGTCAACACCGCCGTCGCCGGCTACGGCCTCGGCCTGGCCATCCCCGTCAACACCACCACCCGCCACATCGTCGGCGAACTGGTCACCACCGGCAAGGTCCGCCGCGCCTGGCTCGGCGTCGCCGGCGTCCCCGTCCCGCTCCCGCCCCCACTCGCCGACCGCCTGGGCCAGCGACTCGGCCTGCGCATCGTCGAGGTCGTCCCGGACAGTCCCGCCCACTCCGCGGGCATCTACCTGGGCGACATCATGCTCACCGCGGGCGGTTGCCCCACCGACACCGTCCAGGCCCTGCAACGCCTCATGCTCGGCCCGGCGATTGGCACGGACCTCCCGATCACCGTCCACCGCAAGAACGCCATGGTCGACGTGATGGTCCGGCTCAGTGCACTGCAACAGAAGAAGATGTCGTAGCCGGGTGGGTGGTGCTGATCGCTGCTCCCGCCGAGGGCCCGGCGCGGCTTCGCCGGCCGCTGGCGCGTCCGGAACGCGAAGCCCCACCGGGCGACGTGCGTAAGTGGTCACGCCGCGGGGCCGGCAGGTGACCCGACGCGCGCATCGTCGGCGGGTTTGCGGGGTGAGCGCGACCGCTCACGCACGTCGCCGGGTGGTCCGAGCCGTTCAGGCGCCGCCCAGGCGCCTGGCTCGGACCGCGCGGCCCTCGGCGTGAGCAGCGATCCGTACACCCCACCTCGCTACGACATCCGCAATTGACCAAGTGCCCCGTGTTGAGTCAGCGAGACCGGTATGCGTCTGCGCGGTGCTCGATCGCCGTAACGGTCACGACGCGATCGTCCTCGTCGATCTCGTACAGGACGCGGTAGGTGCCGCGTCTGGCCGACCAGCTGCCTTCGAATGGCGGCAGGAGCAGTCGCTTGCCGACCCGCTGCGGATTGTCGAGAAGGGTAGTCGTGATGAACTCGTAAGCGGCCGCAGCGATCTTCTCTGGCAGCCGTCCCGCCAGAGCGCGTGCGGCAGGGCCGGTTACCTGGAGCCGGTACCGCCCGGGAGCCGGAGTGATCATCGCGCCAGCTTCGCTCGCTTCGCCATCAGTGCTGCGAGCTCGTCGGCGTCGAGCACGTCACCGGCTTCGACGGCTGCTTTGGATTCGGCTAGCTGCCGCATGGCTTCAGCGCTGGACAAGACGTCCAAGGTCTCCTCCAGCGATGCGAGATCGTCGGCTGAGATGAGCACCGCGGCGGCATGGCCGTGCCGGGTGATCTCTATTCGCTCATGCGTTGCGGCCACCTCGTCGATGAGTTCCGACAAGCGGTTGCGGGCGTCGGTGAACGGTACGGCAGTCATGCTCGAAGTATAGGCAGATAGTGGCGCGAAGTCTGTACAGATTCGGATCGAACGGACCGTCGGGCCACCGGACATCGCCCGGTGGCCTGACGTCGGACTTCGGCGTGCGGGTCAGGCGGTCTTGGCGACGCCGACCGGGCAGGTCATGCCGTTGGGGCCGTGGTTGCAGTAGCCGTTCGGGTTCTTGGTGGGGGCGAGGTACTGCTGGTGGTGGTCCTCGGCGTAGTAGTACCGGGACAGCGGCTTGATCTCCGTGGTGATCGTGCCGTGGCCGGCCTTGGTGACGACCGGCTGGAAGGCCTCGAGGGAGGCCTGGGCGATGCGGGCCTGCTCGTCGGTCGTGGTGTAGATCGCCGAGCGGTACTGGGTGCCCACGTCGTTGCCCTGGCGCATGCCCTGCGTCGGGTCGTGGTTCTCCCAGAACGCCTTGAGCAGGTCCTCGTACGCGATCTTGGTCGGGTCGTAGACGACCTGCACGACCTCGGCGTGCCCGGTGGTGCCGGAGCAGGCCTCCTCGTACGTCGGGTTCTCGGTGAAGCCGCCCGCGTAGCCGGCGGAGGTCGACCACACGCCGGGCAGCTGCCAGAAGATGCGCTCGACGCCCCAGAAACAGCCCGCGCCGAACACGGCGACCTCGTAGCCCTCCGGCCAGGGGCCCTTCATGGGGGTGCCGAGGACCTCGTGCGTGTCGGCGACCGGCATCTCGATCAGGCGACCCGGGAGGGCCTGGTCGGCAGTGGGCAGGTCGAGCTTCTTGTACCGCAGGAACACGGTCACTCCCTTCATCCGATCGGTGCAACAACGAGCCGCCGGGGATCCTTACCCGAGGGCGGCGCCGATCCGCGCCGCATACGACGATGCTTCCTCGTCCGAGTCGTATTTGTGTCTCGGCCAGAAGAATCCGCGTAGTCCGTCGCCCTTCGTCCTCGGGACGACGTGGAAGTGCAGGTGCGGTTGCGACTGGGAGACGACGTTGTTGTTCGCGACGAACGTCCCCTGCGAGCCGAGCGCCTCCGGCACGGCCGCCGCCCCCCGCTGGACCAGCGGGAGGTAGGCCGGCAGATCGGTGGCGGGCAGATCGGTGAGCTGCGCCACGTGCGCGCGGGGCACGATCAGGACGTGGCCCTTGAAGACCGGCCTGACGTCGAGGAACCCGACGCCCTCCGGCACGTCCACGACTTTGAACGCGGGAACCGTGCCCGCCACGATCCCGCAGAAGAGGCAGTCGGCCATCGGTGCAGACTAGCCTTGCCCCTCATGACGGGTAACGACTACGGCTTCGACACACTGGCCATCCATGCCGGGCAGGACCCGGATCCGCGGACCGGTGCCGTCGTGCCGCCGATCTACCAGACGAGCACCTACGCGCAGGACGCCGTCGGCGCCCCGCGTCTCGGATACGAATACAGCCGCTCCGGCAACCCGACCCGCGACGCCCTGCAGGAGTGCCTCGCCGCGATCGAGGGCGGCCGCCGCGGCCTCGCCTTCGCCAGCGGGCTAGCCGCGGAGGACGCCCTGCTGCGCACGGTGTGCCGGCCGGGTGACCACGTCGTGATCCCCGACGACGCGTACGGCGGCACCTACCGGCTCTTCGCCAAGGTGGCGGCGAACTGGGGCCTGGACTGGACCGCGGTCCCGCTCAACGACCTCGACGCGGTCCGGGCCGCGTTCCGGCCGGGGCACACGCGGCTGATCTGGGCCGAGACGCCCACCAACCCGCTGCTCAACATCGCCGACGTGGCCGCGCTGGCCGGGCTGGCCCACGAGTACGACGCGCTGCTCGCGGTGGACAACACGTTCGCCTCGCCCTACCTGCAGCAGCCGCTCGGGCTCGGCGCCGACGTGGTGATCCACTCGACCACGAAGTACCTGGGCGGGCACTCCGACGTGGTCGGCGGCGCGCTGATCACCGCCGGTGACGACCTGGGCCAGGAGCTGGCCTTCCACCAGAACGCGATGGGCGCCGTCAACGGCCCGTTCGACGCGTGGCTGACCCTGCGGGGCATCAAGACCCTGGGTGTACGCATGGATCGCCACTGCGACAACGCCGAGCGCATCGTGTCGTTCCTCGAGTCGCACCCCAAGGTCGGCCAGGTGCTCTATCCCGGTCTCGAGTCGCATCCCGGACACGAGATCGCCGCGAAGCAGATGTCCCGGTTCGGCGGCATGGTGTCGTTCCGCGCCAAGGGCGGCGCTGACCAGGCGATCGACATCTGTAACCGGACAAAGCTCTTCGTGCTGGCCGAGTCGCTGGGCGGCGTGGAGTCGCTCATCGAGCACCCCGGCCAGATGACACACCTGTCCGCCGCGGGCTCTCCGCTTGAAGTGCCGGCCGATCTCGTGCGACTGTCTGTCGGCATCGAAACCGCTGACGATCTGCTCGCCGACCTCGAGCAGGCGCTCGGCTGAGGTCGCGCTTCCGCGGCGGTTTCGCGTGCGATGCGGCGAAGCCGCCGGCTGGAGCACAGGGAGACGGGCCATGGACAACCTGGCGACCACATGGGTGGGTGCCACCGCGAAGCAGATCTCGCGCGCGGTCCGTCGCGGTGACACGACCGCCACTCAGGTCGTTGCCGACCACCTCGAGCAGATCGCGATCTCCGATCCGGAGCTCGCGGCGTTCCGCGTCGTGCGGGGCGGGGAGGCGATCACCGAGGCCGAGAAGGTCGACGACCAGGAGGATCTGGCCAACCTTCCGCTGGCCGGCGTGCCGGTCGCGGTGAAGGAGAACACGCCGGTGGCCGGCCTGCCGACCTGGCACGGCTCGGCCGCCGCGCGCACGCCCGTCGCCGAGGAGGACCACGAGGTGGTCCGGCGGCTGCGCGGCGCGGGTGCGGTCGTGGTCGGGGTCACCCGGATGCCCGAGCTGGGGCTGTGGGGGACCACCGACGGGCCCGGCGAGCCGACCCGGAACCCGTGGTCGCTCGAGCGCACGCCGGGCGGGTCGTCCGGCGGCGCGGCCGCGGCGGTCGCGGCCGGTCTGGTGCCGATCGCGCACGGCAACGACGGGCTCGGCTCGCTGCGCATCCCGGCGGCCTGCTGCGGGCTGATCGGCTTCAAGCCCGGGCGCGGGGTGATTCCGGTCGACCTCGGGCGGGACAACTGGTTCGGGCTGGTCGAGCACGGGGTGCTGACGACCACGGTCGCCGACGCGGCCCTGGGCTTCCAGGTGCTCGCCGGGCGCGCCGCCGTCAAGCTCACCCCGCCGGAGAAGCTGCGGGTGGGCGTCGGGTTGCGGTCTCCGGTCCCGGGGGTACGGCCGGACGCGCCGAACCGCGACGCGGTCAGCACCGCCACGCGAGTCCTGGCGGGGGCGGGGCACGACACGCTGAGCGCCGAGCCGCCGTTCACGCCGGCGCTCGGGGCGGCGGGGCTGATCACGTGGCTTGCCTCGGCGTACCGGGAATCGGAAGGTCTCGACCCGAAGACCCTGCAGCCGCGCACCCGGCGGCACGCCCGGCTCGGGAAGGTCGCCTGGAAGCGCGGCTGGGTCCGCGAGCCGCAGCGGGAGGCGTGGCGGCGCAAGGCGATCGCGTTCTTCGCCGAGCGCGAGATCGACGTGCTGCTGACGCCGGCGCTGGCGGAGACGCCGCCCCCGGCAGGCGGCTACGCGACCGGAAGCTGGCGCGCCAACATGTGGCGCAACATGCGCTATGCGCCCTATTCGGCGCCGTGGAACGTGGCCGGACTGCCCGCGATCGTGGTGCCGGTCGGGATCCGGCCGGACGGGCTGCCGGTGGCGGTGCAGATCGTCGGCCCGCCGGACTCGGAGCTCCTGCTGCTGTCGGTGGCCGGGCAGCTCGAGGTCGCCAACCCGTGGACGCGGCACGCGTTCGTATGAGCCGGGCGTCGTTTGCGCCCGGGCCTCGCCAAGATCATTGGTGTGATGGCACGATCTGGGGCATGAGTGACCTGCTCTCGCTCGCCGACGTCGAAGCCGCCCGCAAGGTGCTCGCCGGCGTCGTCAAGACCACCCCGCTCGAGCCGTCGCAGCCGCTCACCACGGAACTGGGCGTCCCCGTCTGGCTCAAGTGCGAGAACCAGCAGCGTGCTGGGTCGTACAAGGTGCGCGGCGCCTACACCCGGATCTCCCGGCTCTCCGAGGCGGAACGCGCCCGCGGGGTGGTCGCCGCCAGCGCGGGCAACCACGCCCAGGGCGTCGCGCTCGCGGCCGGGCTGCTCGGGCTGCGGTCCACCGTCTTCATGCCGGAGGGCGCGCCGCTGCCCAAGGTCGCGGCGACCCGGGGCTACGGCGCCGACATCGAGTACGCGGGCAACACCGTCGACGACGCCCTCGCCGCGGCCCGCGACTTCGCAGCCGAGACCGGCGCGGTGTTGATCCACCCCTTCGACCACCGGGACGTGATCGCCGGCCAGGGCACCGTCGGCCTGGAGATCCTCGAGCAGCTGCCGGAGGCGGGCACGATCGTCACCGCGCTCGGCGGCGGGGGCCTGATCTCCGGTGTCGCGGTCGCCGCCAAGGCGCTGCGACCCGACCTCCGCATCATCGGCGTGCAGGCCCGGGG
>CAKUMG010000229.1 GCA_934667465.1 uncultured Actinoplanes sp.
GGCGAGCTGGTCACGGTGCATGTGCCCATGGTGCCCCGCGACGGGCCCGGCGTCCAGGGAGCGGCTCTCCCACGACAAGCCGTCCGCTTTTGGCGGGCCGGTCCGCGGCGCAGGCTCGGTGCATGCAGACACGAACCTTGGGTACGAACGGCCCGGCCGTCTCCGCGCTGGGCCTCGGGGCGATGGGCATGTCGGACGGCGCGTACGGGCCCGCCGACCGCGCCGAGAGCATCGCCACCGTGCACGCCGCGCTCGACGCGGGCGTCACTCTGATCGACACGGGCGACTTCTACGCCATGGGTCACAACGAACTGCTGCTCGCCGAGGCCCTGCGCGGCCGCGACCGGGACAGCTACCAGCTGAGCGTCAAGTTCGGCGCGCTGCGCGGCCCGGGCCCGTCGTTCGGTGCCGGTTTCGACGGACGCCCCGAGGCGGTCCGGAACTTCCTGGCGTACTCGCTGAACCGCCTCGGCGTGGACCACATCGACATCTACCGCCCCGCCCGTCTCGACCCGGCCGTGCCGATCGAGGAGACCGTGGGGGCGATCAAGGAGATGATCGACGCCGGATTCGTACGCCACCTGGGCCTGTCCGAGGTCGGCGCCGCCACGATCCGCCGCGCCCACGCCGTGCACCCCGTCGCCGACCTGCAGATCGAGTACTCGCTGCTGTCCCGGGCGGTGGAGGCCGAGGTGCTGCCCACGCTGCGGGAGCTGGGCATCGGCCTGACCGCGTACGGCGTGCTGAGCCGCGGCCTGATCTCCGGGCACTGGACGGCCGGACAGAGCACGCCGGGTGACGTGCGCGGTTTCACCCCGCGCTTCGCCGAGGGGAACGTGGAGCACAACCTCACGCTCGTCGAGGCGCTGCGCCGGGTCGCCGCGGCGAAGGGCTGCACGGTCGCCCAGCTGGCCATCGCATGGGTCGCGGCGCAGGGCGAGGACATCGTGCCGCTGGCCGGGGCTCGCACCCGGACCCGGCTCGCGGAGGCGCTGCCGGTCCTGGATCTCACGCTGACCCCGGCCGACCTCGCCGAGATCGAGCGCGCGGTCCCGCCCGGCTCGGCCCGCGGCGACCGCTACCCGACCGCGTTCATGGCCCAGCTCGGGGTCGGCAACTGAGCGCCCACCCCGGCGCCGGCACCTGAGAGCGCCGGCACCTGAAGGATCCGGCCCGGCGCGCGAAAGCGACCGGGCCGGACTGCCTCAGGGGGCGTCGAACGAGAGCACTGCCTGCACTTCCTGGCGGCGCCGGGCGGCCAGGTCGTCGAGCAGGGCCGGGGCGTCGTCGAACGGGACGACCGCGGTGATGAGGTGCTCGCGGATCGCGTCGCCGTCGCGGCGCAGCAGGTCCACCGTGGACGCCGAGAGGCGCTCGCGGTCCCAGGTGGAGCCGAGGCCGCGCGGGACCCGGCCGATCTGGGCGCAGACCAGGTGCAGGCCGTTGTGGTGGAACTCCTCGCCGAGCCGGACCTCGCCGGCGCCGCCCTGGTAGAACGCCAGGTCGATCACCGTGCCCTGGGGGCGCAGCAGGCGCAGGGCGAGCTGCAGCGCCGAGTCCTGGCCGCGGCACTGGAACACGATGTCGGCGCCGCGGTCGCCGGGCCAGTGCCGCCACCGGGTCTTGAGGGTGACCGCGGGGTCGCCCTCCGAGCTGTCCAGCGTCTCGAGCCCGAGGGCCGCGGCGATCGCCAGGCGGTCGGGGGACGGGTCGACCACGACCACCGAGGCGGCGCCGTGCGCCCGGGCGAACAGGGCGGTGATCAGCCCCACGACCCCGGCGCCGGTGACGGCGACCCGGCGGCCGGCCACGCCGTCGCCGAGGCCGCCGACCGCGGTGCCGTTCAGGTCGGCGGCGGCGTGCAGCAGGCCGTTGGCGCAGATCGGTCCCATGTGGGCGGCGTAGATGCCCAGGATCGGGTCGAGGTCCGCGGGCAGCGGCACGATCCGGTCGCGCAGCGGGTCGCCGGTCCAGCCCGTGCGGTGCCCGTAGGTCATCGCGACCGTCGCACCCTCGGCCACGGCCGGGGTGCTGCTGTCGGTGACGACCCCGACCTCCATGTAGCCCAGGCGGGTCACGGGGAACGCGTCGTCGCCCGGCCCGCCGAACAGGCCGAGCTCGGTGTCGAAGCCGGTGTGCAGCGCGGGGTGGGTGTTCTTGACGAAGCTGAGCTCCGTGCCCGCCGAGACGCCGCTGAAGAGCGTCCGTACGCGGAACGGGCCCGGGGCCACGTCCTCCTCGACGATCTCCAGCTTGCCCGGGCCGCTGACGATCAGGTTGCGGTCACGCATGGCGGGCCGCCACGCTGCGCGGCGCGACGGGCCGGCCGGTCGCGGCCGCCTCGGCGACGGCGAGGGCCAGGGCGTGGGTGCGCAGCGCCTCGGCGTACGGGACCCGCACGTCGTGCTTCTCGCCCCGGACGGCGGCGATGAACGCGGCGTCGACGGCGACGCGGGCGGTGTCCGGGTCGCTCTCCACCTCGCGGGTGCCGTCGGCGTCCCGTACGGTCAGGCCGGTCTCGCCGATCGACAGCGCGAGCCCGTCGGCGTAGATCTCCAGCCCGGCGCGCTCCTACCAGCCCAGCACGCACGTCGCGGCCAGGGTGCCGACCGCGCCCTCGGCGAACCGCAGCGTCGCGGCCGTCGCGCCGTCGATGTCGGCGCCCTCGACCGGGGGCGTGCCGTTGCCGGCCGCGGTGACCTCCGCCACCTCGCCGACCAGGTAGCGGGCCAGGTCGAGGACGTGCGCCGCCTGCTCGACGACCGGGCCGCCCGACTTGTCGCGGTGCGGCCACCAGCCCACCGGCGGCACCTTGTCCAGCCAGCTGCCGGTCACCAGCCGCACCGGGCGGTCCGCCAGCAGCTCGCGGGCCTGGTCGGCGACCGCCAGGTAGCGCCAGTGGTGGCCCACCGCAGTGAGCAGATCACGCTCAGCGATGAGATCCGCGAGTTCCTGCGCTGTGATCATGTCCACAGAGATGGGCTTCTCCACGAACAGCGGCAGTCCCGCCTCGATGACGGCCCGCTCGGCGGGACCGTGCGCGAACGGCGGCACGCAGACGTAGACCGCGTCGAGACCCTCGCCGAGCAGGGCCGCAACGTCCGGCAGGACCGTGGCGCCGTGCGCCTCCGCGAGCGCCTCGGCGGCCGCCTGGGAGACGTCGGTCACGCCCGCGACCTGCACGTCCGGCAGTCCCGCCAGCACCCGGGCGTGCCGCTGGGCTACCCCGCCCGCCCCGACCAGTCCTACTCTCGTCACCGGCATACCTCGCTCCTTCGCAGTTGTACGGCCATGCTCTTCTCGCCGGGCGCCGCCCGCAAACATTTGCACCGGAGCAAAGGATTGATCACAAACGCGGTTGAGCGTCGCGCGGTCTGGGCACGGGGTGGCACCGATTGAGATCACTCACTGGGGGTACGCATGACGAACGCGCACACGAGCACGACGCCGGTCGCACCCGTGCTGGAGGCCTGGGCCACCGCCCGGACCCGTAACTCCACCGAGTGGACCGCCCGCGACCTGCTCCGCGCGAAGGGGGACACCCGCGTCAGCGTGGTCATCCCGGCGCGCAACGAGGAGGCCACCATCGGCGCCATCGTCGCCACCATCCACGCCTGCCTGATCCAGGACGTGCCGCTGGTCGACGAGATCGTGGTCGTGGACTCGCGCTCCACCGACGACACCGCGCGGCTCGCCCGGGCCGCCGGCGCGACGGTGGTCAGCCAGGACGAGGTGACCCGGGGCCTGCCCCGGATGGAGGGCAAGGGCGACGCGCTCTGGGCCGGCCTCGCGGCCAGCACCGGGGACGTGGTCGCGTTCGTCGACGGCGACCTCAAGGACTTCTCCGCGCACTTCGTCACGGGCCTGCTCGGCCCGCTGCTGACCGACGCGTCGGTGGACTTCGTCAAGGGCTTCTACCACCGGCCGCTCAACCGGGCCTCCGGCGTCGAGCCGGACGGTGGCGGCCGCGTCACCGAGCTGGCCGCCCGCCCGCTGATCAACCTGTTCTGGCCGGACCTCGCCGGCGTCGTGCAGCCCCTCGCGGGCGAATATGCGGGCCGCCGCTCGGTGCTCGAGCGCATCCCGTTCGTCTCCGGCTACGGCGTCGAGATCGCCATGCTGATCGACCTGCTCAACCTCGTCGGCCTCGACGCCCTGGCCCAGGTCGACCTCGGCGTGCGCCACCACCGCCACCAGGACACCGAGGCGCTGGGCCGGATGTCGGCGCAGATCATGGTGACCGCGTGGAGCCGGCTCTACCGCAGCGGCCTGGTCACCGAGCCGCTGCCGCCCGCGACGATGCTGACCCAGTTCCGCCGCGGCGCCTCGGGCGGCCTGCCCCGGCTCGACCGCGAGATCGTGACCACCGAGATCGTCATCACCGAGCGCCCGCCGCTGGCCGAGCTGATCCGCCCGCAGGTCGCCGCCTGATGCGCGTCCTGATGAACGCCGGGCCCTGGCTGCCCGTGCCGCCGCTGGGCTACGGCGGCATCGAGAACATCGTCGCGACGCTGGTCCCCGAGCTGCGCACGCTCGGCATCGAGGTCGTGCTCGCCACCGTCGCCGAGAGCACCCTGCCCGCCGACGAGCGGGTGCACATGTTCGACACCGGCCGGTTCGAGATGCTGCAGCGCCCGTACAACCAGGCCTGCGGCGTCGTCCCCGCGCACCAGGCGGCCGTGCTGCGCCGGGTCGCCGAGGGCGGCATCGACCTGATCCACGACCACGTCGAGGCCGCCGGGCTCATCACGCTCGCCGGGATGGGCGCCGGCGCGCCGCCCGGGCTGCACACCCTGCACTGGGACCTGCGCAAGCACCCCGAGCTCTACGGCACGTTCGACGGCGGCACCCGGGTCCGGGTCAACGGCGTCTCGGCCGACCAGCTCACCCACGCCCCGCAGGCGCTGCAGGACAACGCGATCGGCCACGTGCACCTGGCCACGCCCCTGGCCGTCGACGCCGATCGACGGCAGAAGACCGAGAAGCAGGGGTACGCGGTCGTGCTGGGCCGGATCAACGCCGGCAAGGGCCAGGACCTCGCCGCCCGGCTCGCCCACGAGCACGGCTTCGACCTCGTGCTGGCCGGGCCGGTCGGCCCGTTCCACACCCCGGAGGCGCTGCGCGACGCCGACCCGCAGAACCCCGACGTGCGCTTCTGGCACGAGCACGTCGCCCCGCACGTCGACGGCGACCGGGTCCGCTGGGTCGGCACCGTCGCCGGGCAGGAACGCGACGACCTGGTGGCCCGGGCCCGGGTCTCGCTCTTCCCGCTGCGCTGGAACGAGCCCGGCGGCACCGCCGTCGTGGAGTCGCTGGCACTGGGCACGCCCGTGGTCGGCATCGCGCGCGGCTGCCTGCCCGAGCTGATCGAGCACGGCCGCACCGGCCTGCTGACCACCGACGAGGAGGAGCTCGGCGACCTGGTGCACGCCACCGGGTCCATCCTGGAGTCCGAGTGCCGGGCCGAGGCCGCGCGCCGCTTCACCCCGGCCGTCATGGCCGCCGGGTATGCGGAGCTCTACCAGCGCCTGCTGGGCCGGGCCGCCTGAACGCCCCCGAAGCCGGGGCCCGCCGACGGTGGGTCCTGATCGGTGGCGGGCTGCTCGGGCTGGTGCTGGCCGGGGGCACGATCTGGCTCGCCGCCCACGACTGGCCGATCGACGGGCTCCCGCTCGACCTGGCCGGTGCGGCGTTCGCGCTCTGGGTCGTGGGCTGGCTCTTCGGCCCGGTGATCTTCGGCGGTGGGGACGAGACCCTGCGCCCCGAGCACCTGTCGCTGCTGCCGATCCGCCCCGCCCGCCTCGCCGCGGGCCTGCTGGCCACGGCGTTCGTCGGCGTGACCCCGGTCGTGAGCCTGGTGCCGATGACCGACCCGCAGAAGCGCAGCGGCAACCTGCTGGAGAACGGCACCGACTTCACCCAGGTCCTGCTCGTCCTGGTGCTGGTCGCGGCCGCGTGCGCGCCCGCCTACCTGACCGTCCGCTACGGGTCGCCGTGGCTCGGTGCCCCGGTCGGCGTCGCGACCGGCGTCCTGCTGGCCTGGCTGCTCGGCGACCTGGCCGGTAAGCGCCTCGAAGCCACCGGCACCCGGATGCTGGGCACGATGAAGACCGCCGTGGCCCGCAAGCAGGCCGCCACGGTCGACTGGGGCTCGCTCGGCGGCATTGACCTGGGCGACCGCAGGCTGGGCATCGCGGGTGCGTCACCGGCCCGCAAGGCGCTCGTGTTCGCGAGCCTCACGGTCTGCTGGATCCCCCTCGTGGCGCAGGGCCTCGTGCCGATCTACCTGCGCCAGGCGGACCCGGAGCGCCGGTCCTGGTTCCTCGCGCGGCACGTGCCGGAGGCCTGGGAGTGGCCCACCATCGCGGTCATGGTCGTGCTCGGGCTGGCCCTGCTCGCGGCCGGGCTGACGCAGCTGGCCCGGGCCCGGTCCGAGAGCACGCCGCCGCAGTCGGACGTCTACGTCCGCTGAGCCACGCCGTCCCCGCCGGTGGAGTGTCGCTTGCACCCGCCAGCCGGTGGGGACGGCTGGACCGAAAACCAGATTTCCCCCGTACGTGTGCACGTCCGCGGCCAGGCTCCGCAAGCCGAACCCCGTCGCGGGGCCTGCGGTCGCCGGGGCGGGACCGGCTCCGGCCAGGTCGCTCGTCGGCGTCCCGGCCCCGGCGGGGTCGCTCGT
The DNA here is from genome assembly GCA_934667465.1 of uncultured Actinoplanes sp. Classification (GTDB taxonomy): domain Bacteria; phylum Actinomycetota; class Actinomycetes; order Mycobacteriales; family Micromonosporaceae; genus Actinoplanes. Next base: position 6,680 of record CAKUMG010000229.1, read on the forward strand.
CAGCGTCAGGGTCACCGTGCGGGCTGTCGTGGCCGTGCCGATCGTGAGCAGCGTGCCAGGGCCGTCGTGGCGCAGCGCGTTCGCCGCCGCCTCGCCGATGAGCCGCTCGGCGACGTCCCGCGTCTCTGGGGGCAGGACGTCGCCGAGCTCGGGCATGGTTCCCTCGATCCGCAGCCCGGCGGCCCGCAACGTCGTCAGCCGCTCGCTCAGTGGCGGCTTGTGTTCGTGCTCGGCCAGCGCGGCCCGGATCTCGGTCAGCGCCTGCCTGCCCGCCCGCAGCACGTTGTCCAGGCGGCGCTCCCCGGCCGGGTCGAGGGTGGCCGTCGCCCGGACGGCCTCGGTCTGAACCAGCATCACGGTCACCGTGTGCGCCACGGCGTCGTGCACCCGCCGGGCGAGCCGTTCCCGGTCCTCGGCGGCGGCCCGCTCCTGCTCGGCGATCCGGTTCTCGAGGCGCAGCCGGTCGGCCTCGGCACGCTGGCGGAGGTGGTCCCCGCGCTCCACGCCCGCCAGCCACGCCACCGTGACCGTGACGACGGCCATGAGCGCGCCCTCCACGACGCCGTGCCGCAGGGCGCTCGCGGCCGCCATCGCGACCCCGGCCGCCGGGCACAGCACCCACCGCATCCACGGCGACCGGTGCGCGGCGGCCGTGTAGAGCGCGATCGTCGCCGGGAAGAAGCCGACCGCGCGGGCCATGCCGAGCGTGGTGTGCACCGCCGTCGCGGCCGCGACCACCACGAGCACCACCGCCGGGCAGTGCCGCCGCCACAGCAGCGGCAGCAGCTGCGCCGCGGCGAGTGGCACCGACACCGCCGTCCCGGAGAACACGAACAGCACCGTCGTCGCGGCCGCCGGCGCGAGGTCGGCCAGGGGCTGCCACCGCGTCCTCGCCCCGCCGCGTGCCGCGGTCCCGCGCTGACCTCCGAATAGCATGCACGCATGATCCGGCTCGTCGTGGTGGATGACCAGTCCCTCGTCCGGGAGGGGCTCGGGCTGATCCTCGGCGCGCAGCCCGACATCGAGGTGATCGCGGAGCTGCCGGACGGCGTGGCACTGCTCGCCTTCCTGGACCGGGAACCGGGCGCGTCGGACGTGATCCTGCTCGACCTCTACCTGCCCGGGGCCGACGGGGTGGAGGTCCTCGGCCGGGTCCGCGCGGGGCACTCCGTGAGGGTGCTCATGCTGACGACTGTGGGCCGGGCGGCGGACGTGCAGCGCGCGCTGGCCGCAGGCGCCGACGGGTTCGTGCTCAAGGACGCCGGGGGCGGC
>CAKUMG010000230.1 GCA_934667465.1 uncultured Actinoplanes sp.
ACCCAGTGGCGGCCGGTTACCGGGACGGTCGTCGGGGGGAATCGGCGATACGCCGTCGCCGGCGGACCGGGCGTGACGTGCTGTCACACCCGATCCACCGGCGGCTTCGGTGCTCGCCGAGCGGGAGGGAAGGTCACCCATGCGCTCGCTCGCTGTCGTCTAGGAGGGGGTTGTCCTGCGGGCGGTGATCAGGAGATCGAGGCGACGGCGGTCTCGACCTTGGCGCGCACCGTCTCGGGGAGCGGGGCGTAGCCCAGCTCGGCGAGGGCCTGCTGGCCGCCGGTGCTCGCGGTGTAGCTCAGGAAGCCCTTGATGGCCGCGGCCTTCGGGCTGCCCGTGCTGCAGGCGATCTCGTAGGTCACGAGGACGATCGGGTACGCACCGGCCTCGGTGGTGTTGTAGTCGATCGACAGCTTGAGGTCGTTGCCGGTGCCCTCGATCTTGGCGCCCGCGACGGCCTTGCCCGCGCTCTCGCCGGTCAGCTCGACGAACTCGCCGGCCCCGTTCTTGACCTTGGCCATCTTCAGGTCGCTGTTCTCGGCGAACGAGAGCTCGACGTAGGAGATGCTGCCCGCGGTGCTCTTGACCGCCTGCGCGATGCCGTCCGAGCCCTTGGCGCCGGTGCCGCCCGGGGCCTTCCACGCCTTGGCGTTGCTGAAGGTCCAGTCGGACTCGGCGGCCTTGCTCAGGTACTTGGTGAAGTTGTCGGTGGTGCCCGACTCGTCCGAGCGGTGGACGGTGCCGATGGCGCCCGACGGCAGCGTGACGCCGGCGTTGTCGGCGGCGATGGCCGGGTCGTTCCAGGTCTTGACGGTGCCGGCGAAGATCTTGGCGATGGTCGCGGCCGACAGGTTCAGGTTGTCGACACCCTCGACGTTGTAGACGACCGCGATCGGGCCGGTCACCATCGGCAGGTTGAGCGCCTGGCCACCGGGGCACTTGGCGTCGGCCTGCGGCTGCTCGTCCTCCTTGAGCGCGGAGTCCGAGCCGGCGAAGTCGGCGGTGCCGGCGATGAACGCCTCGATGCCCGCGCCGGAGCCGGTGCCCTGGTAGTTGATCTGTGCGCCCGAGCACTGCGCGTTGTAGCCCTTGATCCACTCGTCCATGGCGTTCTTCTGGGCGGACGAGCCCTGGGCGGTCAGCTCGCCGGCGGCGCAGTTCTCGGCGGCGGCGGACCCGCCGGCCGCGGGCGCCTCGGTGTTGTCGGAGCCGCACGCGGTCAGCGCGAGCGTGGCGGTCAGAGCAAAACCAGCAACAAAGTACCGCTGGAGCTTCACGGGTTCCCCTTTAATGGATCGCATCTCCGGGCTCCGTAGTCCCGGCGGCCGAAGTCTCATCGGCACAAGGGGAAAGCTAAGAGTGCCAGGTGACCGGTTCACCGGGGGTAAGTGAACGCAGGGTGAACACGTCGGCGCCTCCTCGTTGCCTTTGGCTGAGGGGGGGTTGTCCGTTACGTGAACCGCGCGTCCCTTGACCGATATGTCGGGGCAAACCGGGCCACCTTGACGGCGTTGAGATCCCCCCTTGACCGTTCCGTGACCCCCATGACGGGTGGGATGTGTCCGGCGTCACCGAGTTATGACGCTGAAGGTGACCCCGCCCGTTCACCCTGCGTTGGTGTCACAGACGTGAGCGTCTCACGGGACCGTTACCCGAGGGTGCAAATCGGGACTCTTCACGCAGAGTGCGGGGCGCCATCGCCGGGGTTGCTCTGCGTGGGGGATTGCCGTCACGGCACGTGGTGGGTCGCCGTCGCAACGACTGAGCGTGTACGCACCCGCGGCGCGCCGCGCGCTCCGCCGCGCCCGGGCGGCGTTCGCAGCGTCGCGCGCTGCATGCCAACGCTGACCGCGTCGGAGCGCAGTCGATCCGCCCCCGGTGCGGCAGCGCGCCGCCGTCCCGCCGCGGGGCCCGCCGGAACGGGCAGGTCAGGGGCGGGCGTATTGGATGTCGGTGGAGAAGATGTCGAAGCCCAGGCGGCGGTAGAGCGCCACCGCCGCCTCGTTCGACTCGTCCACATAGAGCAGGGCGTCGCCGAGCCCGCGCTGCGCGAGGTGCCGCAGGCCGGCCAGGCTCAGCGCGGCGCCGAGCCCTCGGCGGTGGCCGGTCGGGTCGACGCCGAGCACGTAGATCTCGCCGATCGCGGGCTCGCCGCCCTCGGCCGGATGCACCTTGGTCCAGTGGAAGCCGAGCAGCCGGTCGTCGGCCGGGTCGACGGCGAGCAGGAAGCCGGCCGGGTCGAACCAGGGCTCCGTGAAGCGCAGCCGCAGATCCTCCTCGCTCCACCGGCCCTGCTCGGGGTGGTGCGCGAAGGCGCGGGAGTTGACGCCGAGCCAGGCCTCGTCGTCCTTGCCGGGCACGAAGGCGCGGATCGCGACGCCCTCGGGTAGCGCGATCTCGGGCAGGCCGGTCAGCGGGCGGCGCATCTGCCACAGCACCCGGGCGCGCCGGAAGCCGGCCTGCTCCGCGAAGGCCCGGGCGCCGGGCTCGTCGCCGTGGGCCCAGAACTGCCGCTCGCCCTCGCCGGCCGCCGCGAGCAGGGCGGTGCCGTGCCCGCGGAGCCGGTGCTTCGGGTGCACGACCAGCTCGCCGGAGGTGCCGTGGAGATAGGCGTAGCCTGCGAGCTCGCCACTCTCGGCGTGGGCGAGGAAGTGCCGCTGGGCGTTGCCGCGCAGGCCCAGCACGCCGTCCTCGGAGAGGGGGCTGACGCCGTCGGCCTCGTCCGCCGCGGTGGCCAACGCGAGCACGTCGGCCACCTGGGCGGGGGTCAGCTGGTCGAAGGACCGCACGGCGCTCATGTCGCTCAGACCGGCAGCGAGACGGGCTCGTTGTCGGGGAGCTGGCGGCCGGACGGCGGCACGACGAACTTGTAGCCGACCTGGCGCACCGTGCCGATCATCGACTCGTACTCCGAGCCGAGCTTGGCGCGCAGGCGACGGACGTGCACGTCGACCGTGCGGGTGCCACCGAAGTAGTCGTAACCCCAGACCTCGCGGAGCAGCTGGTCGCGGGTGAAGACCCGGCCCGGGTGCTGCGCCAGGAACTTGAGCAGCTCGAACTCCTTGTAGGTGAGGTCGAGCGGCCGGCCCTTGAGCTTGGCGGCGTAGGTGTCGGGGTCGATGTTGAGCTCACCGGCCCGGACGGAGCCGTTGGCCCCCGCGGTCGCGTTGCTCAGGCGGCCGACGCCCAGGCGCAGCCGGGCCTCGACCTCGGCCGGGCCGGCGGTGGCCAGGATGACGTCGTCGACGCCCCAGTCCGCGTTGAGGGCGATCAGGCCGGCCTCGGTCACCACGGCGATCAGCGGCACACCGATGCCTGTGGCGTGCAGCATGCGGCACGTGGCACGGGCCTCGGAGAGCTCGGAGCGGGCGTCCACCAGCACGGCGTCCGGGCTCGGGCCCGACACCAGGGTGCGGACGTCGCGCGGGGCGGTCCGCACGGAATGGGGCAGCAGGTCCAGCGCGGGCAGCACGGCGGAAGGCTCGCCGGCACGGGCCGTCACCAACAGGAGAAGTTCCACACTCACCTCGATCCTCGCGGCACGAGGGCCGCTCGGGTGACCCGGTCTGCACGACGCGCGGCCGCACAACCGGAAGGGTCTCGTCCCGGCGTCACCGACGGGTGGGCAAGGACCACCTTAACCGATGCATCCGCTTGTTCACCCGCTCGCGATCTCCGTGTGACGTGACGAACGCTCCCGGGATGCCCGAACGGGGGGCCGGTAACCCCCCTTTCACCCGAGCGACACGTCACGCTGCGTGCGAGCGTGGTCAAGCTTCAGTGATCATGGCGAAGCGGCGGTTCCCGCCCGCGATGCGCGCGATGCGGCCCGGGTCTGGCACCATCGCAGGCGTGTTTCCTCCAACCCCGCGTGACAGCGACGCCTGGGACAGCGATGTCTCCCGGGAGATCGCCCGGTCGGCGCCGGCCCGTGGCGGCTTCTACGCCGGTGACCGCCCCGAGGAGCAGCGCCCGGAGCCCGGGGAGGACGAGGAGGACTTCGAGGAGGAGATCAGGGTCGTCCCCGTGCGCCGGCAGCTGTCGGTGGCCATCGGCGGGTTCGCGGCCCTGCTCGGCGCGGGCCTGGTGTTCGGCGCGCAGACGACGGGACCGGACGCCCGCATCCCGTACGCGATCGTGATCGTCGGGGTGCAGCTGCTCTATGTCCTGGCCTTCACGATGGCGATCCGGCCCCCGGCGGCCGGGATCGTCGCCGGCATCTCCGTCGCGACCGGGGCCGTGGCAGCCTGGATCGCGGCGACCTCGGCGTCGCCGGACCTGCTGCCGCTGCTCTATGTCCTGGGCGGCGGGTTCCTCGCGGCCCTGATCGGCCAGGCGGTCCGGGCCCAGGACAGGCACCGGATCCGCGACGGGCTCGGCGGCACGTTCCTGGTGCCGTTCGGCGTGGTGTGCCTGGCCGTGCTGATCCTGCTCACCCGCATCCCGGTCGGCACCCAGGCCGTCCTGGTGTGCCTGGCCGCGGCGGCGGTGACGCTGCTGGCGGCGCACCTGACCGACGCCGTCTGGCCCAGGCCCCGGGTCGCACCGCAGGTGCCGCGCGGCGCGGCCGGCATCGTGCTGGGCACGATGCTGGGCACGCTCACCGCAGCCGGGCTGGGCAGCGTGCTGGTACTGCCGTTCACCCCCGGCAAGGGCGCGGTGCTGGGGCTGGTCGTGGCCGGTTTCGCGGCCCTGATCGACCTGGCCGTCAACTACTCGGAGGCGGGCCGCGGCATGGCCGGTGCGGCGCCGACGCTGTGGGTGGCCCGCCACATGCAGGGGCCGCTCGGCGCGTTCGCCCTGGCGGTGCCGGCGACGTACGTGATGACGGTCTTCTTTCTCTCCTGACTTGTCCCCTCGGAACGCGGGGTGTCCTGCGGGCGTGCGGTGGGCATATACCGTCGCCAGACGTCGCCGACCGGCGGTGACAGCCGTCATTGCGAGGTGCTCTTCACGTGGCAGAGGTCTACGGGACGGAACGGCCGCGCCGGAAGCGGCGTGGCCGCCGGCTGCTGATCACCTTCCTGGTGCTGCTGATCCTGCTCGCCGCGCTGCTCGCGGTGGCCGACCGGGTGGCCGTCTCCTATGCGGAACGGACCATCGGCGACCGCGTCGCCGAGCAGCTCGCCGCCGAGCAGGCCACGGCGCAGCAGCCCGACGTCACCGTCGAGGGAGTGCCGTTCCTGACCCAGGTCGCCGCCGGCAAGTACGAGGAAGTGAAGATTCAGCTGCGCGACTTCTCGGCCCCCGCCGAGAACAACCAGACGATCAAGATGCCGACGGTGGACGTCCGCGCCCTGGACGTCTCCGCGCCGCTCGACACGGTCCGCACCGGCAACGGCGAGATCACGGTCGGCACCGTGACCGGCGTGGGCACGATCGCGTACGCGGATCTCGCCGCCCTCATCGGCCGCGAGGGGCTCACCGTCTCGGAACAGGGCGGCCGGCTCGTCGGCACCGGCCCGATCGAGGCCCTCGGCCAGACGTTCCAGCTCAGCGGCGCGGCGAATCTCGAGGTCGTGGACGGCGTCGTCCGGGTGCGTTTCTCCGATGTGACAGCCGAGGGCCTGCCCGCGGTCCCGCTGGTGCAGAACCTCGTCGACAACTACGTCAAGAGCCTCTCCTACGACCTGAAGGTCCCGGCGCTGCCGCTCGGGATGCAGGTGCAGAAGGTGGAGCCCCGGCCGGAAGGCCTGGTGGTGACGTTCGGCGCGAACAATGTGCCACTGCAGTCGGGCGGAGTGTGACGGCGGCCTCCGTCCCGGATGCTGGTTGACGGTGTTCCGTGCTCTGGAACCGCTGGTAGGGTCCTTCCCCATGAGCCTGTTGCTCACCAAGAGGCGCGCGGTCGACCTGTGCCGCGTGGCCGCCTGCCTGTGTTGCCCCGTTCTCTGACACGGGGCCACTAGCGCATTCCCTTTTCTGCCCGGCAGTGGCGCCGTACGCAAACCGCGATCCGTTCTTCGGGTCGGCGCGCGTACGACCTTCTTTCACGCGTGCCGACTCACCATCTCTCACCTGACCAAGGGAGTACTCCGATGAGTCGCGACTCCGCACTCGTCTCTGCCGACTGGGCCGAGAAGAACCTCGACACCCCCGGGATCGTCTTCGTCGAGGTCGACGAGGACACCACCGCCTACGACGGCGGCCACATCCCCGGCGCCGTCAAGATCGACTGGAAGACCGACCTGCAGGACCCGGTCCGCCGCGACTTCGTGAACCAGGAGCAGTTCGGCGCGCTGCTGTCCGAGAAGGGCATCAGCAACGACGACACCGTCGTGCTCTACGGCGGCAACAACAACTGGTTCGCCGCGTACGCGTACTGGTACTTCAAGCTGTACGGCCACGGCGACGTCAAGCTGCTCGACGGTGGCCGCAAGAAGTGGGAGCTCGACGCCCGCACGTACACCAAGGACGTCCCCACGCGCACCAAGACGGCGTACGTCGCCAAGGAGCCGGACCTCACCATCCGCGCGTTCCGCGACGAGGTCGTCCAGGCCATCGGCGTGAAGAACCTCGTCGACGTGCGCAGCCCCGACGAGTTCGCCGGCCGCCTGCTCGCCCCGGCGCACCTGCCGCAGGAGCAGTCGCAGCGCGGCGGCCACATCCCCACGGCGATCAGCGTGCCGTGGAGCAAGGCCGCCAACGAGGACGGCACGTTCAAGTCCGACGAGGACCTGAAGAAGATCTACGGCGACGCCGGGCTCGACGGCAGCAAGGACACCATCGCCTACTGCCGCATCGGCGAGCGCTCCTCGCACAGCTGGTTCGTGCTCAAGGAACTGCTCGGCCACGAGAACGTCAAGAACTACGACGGCTCCTGGACCGAGTACGGCTCGCTCATCGGCGTCCCGATCGCCCTGGGCGACGAGCCCGGGAAGGCGTGACCACGATGACCACTCCCTCGAACATCGCGGACGGCTGCGCCGCACCGGACCAGTCGGCTCCCATCCCGGCCGGTGTGGACCTCGAGAAGGAAACGGTCATCACGGGCATCGTGACCGACGCCGAGGGCCAGGCGGTGGGCGGCGCGTACGTCCGCCTCCTCGACTCCTCCGGCGAGTTCACGGCCGAGGTGGTCACTTCCCCGGAGGGCGTGTTCCGCTTCTTCGCGGCGCCCGGATCCTGGACGCTGCGTGCCCTCTCCCGGCACGGCAACGGCGACCTCACCCTCGACGCCACCCGTGGCATTAACGAGGCCGGCCTCAGCGTCGCCACCGCCTGACCCTTTCCACGCCCACGCTCTGCCACGCGGCGGGACCCCCTCGGGGGCCCCGCCGCTTCGCGTTGTCCACAGGATCGAGATATCCACAGGCCGCCCGAAAGGGGGAGACATCGAAGCTAGACGTGAGTAAGGTTGCTCCATGACTATCCGCCGGAGTCGAAACCGCGGTACCTTTACCGTCATGTCGGTCGAGCGCGAGTCCGTGCCGCTGGGCGGCGAGGCGCTCGCCGCGGCGAAGTCCGCCGCCGCCGCCGCGGGCTTGCCACTCGCGGAGTGGACAGCCCGGGCAGCCTGGCGGCAGGCGGTCGCCGAGTCGGCGGAGCACAGCCTCGCCGAAGACCTGCGGCACCCGGAGGAGTGGCCCGGGTGGCAGGAGGATGCGCTGGACCGGATCTTCGATCAGGGCTTGGCGTGAGGCGTGGCGAGATTTGGACGGCAGTTCGCGCCGGCCGTGAACGGTCGGTGGTCGTCGTCGGCAATGACGTTGTCAGCGCTTCCCGGGATGCCGTCCTCGTGGTGCCCCTGTCGGAGGTCGTCGGGGCGTCGCTGATCCAGCCGACGCTGGTGGATGTTGCCGGCCGGCCGGTCGGCGTCGCCTTGACACCACGAGTCGGCGAGGTGACCAAAAGCTGTCTGATCGAGCGGCGTGGCCACCTCGACGAGGCCAGCGCCGAGCACCTGGACGTGGCGCTGCGGGCGGTGCTGGAC
>CAKUMG010000231.1 GCA_934667465.1 uncultured Actinoplanes sp.
GCCTGACGCAGATGCTCGACGTCTACCGCGCACAGAGCGGGACCAATCTCAGTTCCGTGACCCTGGCCTGGGGAAACCCGTACTACACCAAGGTCTCCCTCGCCACGCTCGGTGAGAAGCCGCCGGACGTCGCCGTCGCGCACCTGACCCGGGCGAAGACGATGATCGCCGCCGGGTTGCTCGAGGAGCTGCGGCCCGAGGACCTGGCCCGGCACGGGATGGGCGCCGACCAGTTCAGCGCCCGGCCCTGGGAGGCCGGGCTGGTCGACGGCAGGGCGTACGCGATCCCGCTCGACACCCACCCGTTCGTCATGTTCTACAACACCGACGTCTGCGAGAAGGCCGGCCTGCTCGGCTCCGACGGCAACCTGACGCCGATCACGTCCACCGAGCAGTTCACCGACGCGCTGCGCAAGGCGAAGGAAGTCACCGGCGGGTTCGGCGGCGTGGTCGCCATCGACAACGACGTGGCCAGCCCGTGGCGGATCTTCCAGTCGCTCTACTCGCAGCTCGGCGGCGAGGTGCTGGCCGACGAGGGGCGCCGGGTCGTGCTCGACGACGACAAGGTCACCCAGGTCTTCACGTTCATGCGCGAGCTGACCGCCGACGGGCTGATGCCCGGCAACATCGACTACCAGGGCTCGATCGCGACGTTCGCCAACGGCCAGGCCGGCTTCTTCTTCCAGGGCGAATGGGAGATCTCGACGTTCCAGACCGCGAAGCTGCCGTTCTCGATGACCCTGTTCCCCAACGTCTTCGGGGGCAGCTCGTACGCGGTGCAGGCCGACTCGCACACGCTGGTGATCCCACGCCGGCCCGGCCGGGACCAGGAACGCCTCGACCGCTCGCTGGCGTTCATCCGCGCGCTGCTCGACCAGAGCAGGACGTGGGCCGAGGGCGGGCACGTGCCCGCGTGGAAGCCCTTCCTGGACAGCCCCGAGTACGCGGCGCTCACCCCGCAGTCCAACTACGCGTCCGCCGCGGAGGGCGCCGTCTACGACCCCGACGGCTGGTACTCCGGCTCGGGCTCCAACTTCGAGATCGTCACCAGCGCCGCCGTCGGCTCGGTGCTCAGCGGGCGCGAGTCCCCCGCCGCCGCGCTGGCCGCCATGCGTACCAACCTGACCCGCCTCGCCCTGACCGCTCCGCCCGTCTGAAAGGGGGTGCTCCGATGACGACCGACACCGCCGTCCGTACGCGGCGCAGCGATCAGCCCGTCGCGGAGAAGCCACGCGGGTCCGGACTGCCCGCCCTGGGCTTCCTCGCCCCGTTCCTGCTGGTGTACCTGGCGTTCATCATCGGCCCGGCGCTGTACGGCCTGGTCATGAGCTTCTTCGACACCAGCCTCGTCAAGCCCGGCCTCAACACGTTCGCCGGGTTCGGCAACTATGCGGAGGCGCTGCAGAGCGGGGACTTCTGGTCGTCGCTGGGGCACACGTTGTGGTTCACGGTGCTGACGACCCCGCCGCTGATCGCGCTGTCGCTGGTCCTGGCGCTGCTCGCCGACCGCGTCAAGCACGGGCGCTGGTTCTTCCGGCTCGCGTTCTTCGCCCCGTACATTCTGCCTTCCGCAGTGGTGGCCTTGATCTGGATGTGGCTCTACACCCCGGAGCTCGGCCTGCTCGAGGCGACGCTCGGCAGGCTCGGCATCACCGCGCCGAACTGGCTGGGCGACCCGTCCTGGGCGATGCCGTCGCTCGCGCTGACCACGCTGTGGTGGACGCTCGGCTTCAACTTCGTGCTCTACCTCGCCGGCCTGCAGGAGATCCCGCGCGACCTCTACGAGGCGTCGGCGATCGACGGTGCCTCGCCGTGGCAGCAGATCCGGTCGATCACCCTGCCGATGCTCGGGCGGACCACCACGCTGGTAGCGGTGCTGCAGGTGATCGCGTCGCTCAAGGTCTTCGACCAGATGTACATCATGACCTCCGGCGGGCCGAACTTCGCCACCCGCTCGATCCTGCAGTACGTCTACGACGAGGGGTTCACGAACTTCCGGATCGGCTACGCGTCGGCCGTGTCGATGCTGTTCTTCCTCGTCGTGCTCGCGGTCTCGGCCGTGTGGTTCACGCTCGTGCGCCGCCAGGAAAAGGAGGTGTGACCGATGAGCGTCGCCACGCGGGTGAAGCTGTTCAACCGGATCTGCGCGGGCGTGCTGATCGCCTTCGCGCTGCTGTGGCTGATGCCGCTGCTGTGGGCGCTGGACACCGCGCTCAAGCCGAACGCCGAGACCACGAGGACGACGTGGCTGATCGACGATCCCACGGTCGCCGCGTTCGGCCGGACCCTGCGTGAGACGGACATCGTGTCGTGGTTCGGCGCGAGCCTGTTCATCTCGACGCTGACCGCGGTCGGCACCGTGCTCCTCGGGAGCCTCGCCGCGTTCGCGTTGTCGCGGATGCGCTTCCGGTACCGTACGGCCGTCTTCTGGTTCGTCCTCGCCGGCATCATGATCCCGAGCCAGGTGCTGATCGTGCCGCAGTTCCGCGAGATGGACTCGCTCGGCCTGCTCAACACGTTCTGGGCGGTCAGCCTGCCGCAGATCCCCACCGCGATCGCCGTGTTCATCTTCAAGCAGTTCTTCGACGGGCTGCCGCGCGAGCTCGAGGAGGTCGCGCGGATGGACGGCGCCGGCTGGCTGCGCATCTGGCGGCGGATCATCATGCCGCTGGCCCGCCCGGCGGTGTCCGCGGTCGCCATCTTCGCGTTCGTCACGTCGTGGAACGACCTGCTCTGGCCGCTGCTGGTGCTCAGCAACCCCGACATCATGACGATCCCGGTCGGGCTCGCCACGGTGCAGGGCTCGTTCGGCATCCGCTACGCCGACACGATGGCGTCCGCCCTGCTCGGCGCGGTCCCGCTCGTCGCCGTGTTCCTGCTGTTCCAGCGCAATATCGTCGAAGGCATCGCCGGCAGCGGCCTGAAAGGATGAGCATGCTCAACGCTTCCCTCACTGTCGACCCCGCGTACCGGATCGGAGCGGTGGACCCCCGCCTCTACGGTTCGTTCGTCGAGCACATGGGACGGTGCGTCTACACCGGCATCTACGAGCCGGGGCACGAATCCGCCGACGACAACGGGTTCCGGCAGGATGTGGCGGCGCTGGTCCGGGAGCTGGGCGTGCCGCTGGTGCGCTACCCGGGCGGGAACTTCGTCTCCGGCTACCGCTGGGAGGACGGGATCGGGCCGGTTTCCTCCCGGCCGCGGCGGCTGGACCTGGCGTGGCGGTCGGTGGAGACCAACCAGGTCGGGGTCGGCGAGTTCATGACGTGGGCGCGGACGGCCGGTGTGGACCCGATGATGGCGGTCAACCTGGGCACGCGCGGCATCGAGGCGGCGCGGGACCTGGTGGAGTACTGCAACCTGCCGGGCGGGACGCATTTGTCGGATCTGCGGGGCGGGGACCCGTACGGGATCAAGGTCTGGTGTCTCGGCAACGAGATGGACGGGCCGTGGCAGACCGGGCACAAGACCGCCGAGGAGTATGCCCGGCTCGCGGTCGAGACCGCGCGGGCGATGCGGCAGGTGGATCCGTCGATCGAGCTGGTCGCGTGCGGCAGTTCCAACCGGCAGATGCCCACGTTCGGCACGTGGGAGGCGACGGTGCTGAAGGAGGCGTACGAGGCGGTCGACTACATCTCGGCGCACGCCTACTACCAGCAGCACGGTGACGATCGCGACAGCTTCCTGGCCGTCGCGACCGACATGGACGCGTTCATCGAGGAGGTCGTCGCCACCGCCGACCACGTGCGGGCGGTCAAGCGGCAGCGCAAGCGGATCAACGTCTCGTTCGACGAGTGGAACGTGTGGTACCAGAGCCGTTTCCCGGGCGAGACGAACCTGCAGGTTTCTAACCAGCCCAGGCTGATCGAGGACGTCTACTCGGTCACCGACGCGGTGGTGGTCGGGAACCTGCTGATCAGCCTGCTGCGGCACGCCGATCGCGTCCACATCGGATGTCTGGCGCAGCTGGTCAACGTGATCGCGCCGATCATGACCGAGCCGGGCGGGCGGGTGTGGAAGCAGGCTTCGTTCCACCCGTTCGCGCTCACCGCGCGGTTCGGGCAGGGGACGGCACTTCAGGTGATTGCGGACTCACCCTTGCACGAGACCGCTCTGTACGGGGAGGTGCCGCTGCTGGACTCCGTCGCCGTCCAGGGTGCCGACGGCTCGGTCGTCGTGTTCGCCGTGAACCGGTCGCAGGATTCTCCGCTGGCCCTCGATGTGGATCTGCGATCACTGCCCGCGCTGTCGTCGGCTTCGCATACCGCCCTTTTCGACAGTGACCCGGATGCGGTGAACACCGCCTCGTCGCCGTCGCGGGTTGCGCCGCGGTCTCTGCCCGACCTTTCCCTGGATGGAGGCCGCTTCCAGGCTGTGCTGCCGCCGCTCTCCTGGAACATGATCCAGATCAGCTGACCCTGGATTGCCCCTGCTCTCGGGTCAGCTGACCATCTCGCGCCAGTGGTTCTCGCCGGCCAGGCGGCGGGCGGCGGCGATCATGTCGAGGACCTGCGGCGACGGGTCGTGCACCCGCCACAGCAGCGACCAGGGATAACGCGGCACCGCGGGGCCGAGGGGACGCCAGCGGACGTCCTCCGGCCAGCCGCTCGTGGAGGCGGTGGTGCACAGCAGGCACCGGCCCTGCGCGACGAGATCGACGGCGGCGCGCAGGGTCTGCACCGAGCCGGGGAACGGCGCCGGGAAGAAGCCGGCCGCGCGGCACACCTCCCCCACGAACGCGTTGAACTCCGGCGCCAGATCCTCGTCGGCCAGCAGCAACGTCTCCGTGCGGAGCTGGGCGACGGGGATGTGGGACAGCGACGCGTACGGGTGATCGGCCGGGACCAGCACGCCGAGCCGGTCCATCCGGAACACCTCCGCGGCGATGCCCGGCATCCCGCCGGCCACCCGCCCGATCCCCACGTCGAGCCGGCCGTCCGCGAGCATCCGGCACTGCTCCGGCACCCCCGCCTGCACCTGATGGATCTCCACCTCGGGGCGGCGGGCCTGCACCGCCCGCAGCACCGGCCGGATCGCGTCGTAGCCCTCGTCGAGCACCCCGAGCCGCAACGTCGGCGGCGTCGCGGCCAGCCCCTGCGCGACCGCAGCGGCCCGCTCGACGTGCTCCAGGATCTGCCGCGCCTCGACGAGGAACCGCGCCCCGGCCCCGGTCAGCTCCACATGCCGCGTGGTCCGGTCGACCAGCTGCACCCCGACGGCCCGCTCGAGCCGCTGCACCTGCGCGGTCAGCGCGGAGGGAACGATGTGCTCGCGCGCGGCGGCGCGCCCGAAGTGCAACTCCTCGGCCAGGGTCACGAAGTAACGCAGCTGGCGCAGCTCGATCCGGCCACCCGGCGCGGCGGCGGCAAGCGCCCGGACCACCATGACACCCTCCCGAGGATCACCTGCGATCGATGCGTCACCCGGAGTGTTATCGCTAACACCGACGTAGTCAAGACGTAACGACCCGGCAATGATCAAGCGGTGGGCGGGCTGGCAGCACGGCATTGGTAACACTGGCGATAGTTACACCGGCGATAGTCTCTCTCGGGAGACTATCGCTGGTGTTACCATTTGCGATATGGCTTTCGTGGGGCGCGGGCAGGAACTGGCGACGCTGAACGGGCTGCTCGACAAGGTGCGGCGCGCCGTCGGTGACTCACACCCGGGCCGAAGCCTGCTGCTGCGGGGGCGGCGGCGGATCGGCAAGTCCAGCCTCGTGGAGGCCTTCGTCGAGCGGGCCGGTTTGCCTGCCGCGTTCTTCACCGCCTCGGGGGCCTCGTCGGAGGTGGAGCTGGGAGAGTTCTTCGCAGCCGTCGCCGACTCGACCCTGCCCGATCGCGAGGTCTTCGCGGATGCGGCCCCCGGCAATTGGAGCACCGCCCTGCGACTGCTCGCCGGCATCCTTCCCGACGACCGGCCCAGCATCATGGTGATCGACGAGGTGCCGTACCTGTCCGACCGGGTCGACGCGTTCGAGGGCATCCTGCAGCGTGCCTGGGATCGGGAGCTCAGCCGCAAGCCGGTCCTCCTCCTGCTCATCGGGTCCGACCTGGCGATGATGGAGGCGCTCAGCGAATACGGGCGGCCGTTCCACCAGCGCGGCACGGAGATGACCCTCGGCCCGCTCAACCCGGCCGAGGTCGGCACCATGCTGGGCCTCGGGCCGGCGGAGGCGTTCGACGCCGCGCTGGTCACCGGCGGGCTGCCGCTGATCTGTGCCGCCTGGGAGCCGGGCGGCACCCTCGACGGCTTCCTCGACGCCGAGCTCACCAACCCGGTGTCGCCGCTGATCGTGTCCGCCGAGCGTTCCCTGGCGGCGGAGTTCCCGGACTCCGCGATGGCGGCGGCCGTGCTCGCGGCGATCGGCAGCGGGGAACGGACCTTCGGCAACATCGCCCGTGCCGCGGGCGGCATCGCGAACACCACGCTGACCCGGGCACTCGAAACGCTCATCCGCAAGCGGCTGATCGCGGCGGAGTTGCCCCTGGCCACGACGCCGTCCAAGGAGCGCCGCTACCGGGTCACCGATCCTTACCTGCGGTTCTGGCTGACGTTCGTGAAGCCGTACTTCCCGGAGATCGAACGGATGCGCGGCGACCTCACGGTGGCACGGGCCCGGGCGAGCTGGACGTCGTGGCGGGGGCGGGCGATCGAGCCGCTGATCCGGGAGTCGCTGGCCCGGCTGCTCCCCGACGATGTGCTGCCGGCCGCACCGGCGATCGGCGCCTACTGGACCCGGTCGAACAGTGTGGAGATCGACATCGTCGGCGCCGACCGGGAACCGGTGGCGAAGAAGCTGCTCTTCCTGGGGTCGATCAAGTGGCTGGAGAACTCGGCGTTCGACGAGCACGATCTGCTCGCGCTGCAGCGGCACCGGCTGGCCCTCACGGATCAGCCGGTGCCGCTGGTCGCCGTCAGTCGCAGCGGGGTGAGCACGCCGGGACTCGATGCGAGCTACGGGCCGGCGGACCTGCTGCGGGCGTGGCCGGTCACGGGGTGAGCCCGGCGTAGCTTCTCCGGTTGCCGATGGCGTGCCGGAGAACCTTGTCCGTCGCGTCGCCCTTGGTCACGCTCCTGGCCAGGGTCAAGCCGAGCAGGCCCGCGAGCGTCAGGACGTCGTTCTTGGCCAGGGCCTTGCCGTTGACCTTCAGGCCTTTCAGGTACGCGATCCCGGCGTCCGTGCTGTCGAGGGTGCGCAGCTCCGCCGCCGCCCGCACGAGCACTTCGTCGGCGGTCGGAGGCGGGGACGGGGGCGGGACGTCGACGTCGGTCCGCTCGCCCGGATCGGGAAGGCGCGGCTTGTCCAGTTTGAGGGACAGACGGCCCGCGGCGATGTCGGTCAACTCCGCCGGGGACAGCGTGACGAGAAAGCCGGTCACCCGGTGCACCAGGCGCAGGGTGCCGAGAAGGTCCGCGCTCACGACCGGTGCCTCCCGCCCGCGATCGCGTCCACGAACTCGCCGGTCACCGCGCGCAGCTCGCAGCTGATGTCGTCGAGGGGTCGCTTGAGGATCGGCGGAATGCCGTCCTCGCCCGCCTCGGCGAAATAGTGCGCGCCGTTGCGCACCGATGCCTGGAACACCGGCATGTCCCCCACCTCACGAACGTTGTCGATGCGGGCCTGCTGCCCCACGATTGCCTTGTTGTTGTAAATCTTGGTCATCGTGAAGACGACGCCGGCGAACTGCGGATCGATCCGTTCCGTCGGCGGGCTCGTCGAGGTGCTCTGATCGACGCATTCGTTGTACTGTCCGATCAGCTTGTCGACACTGTGGCGCAGATAGCCGATGCCCAGGGTCGACAGATAGTCGGCCTTGGCGGGGACCAGCACGTGATCACTGGCCACGATTGCCGTCTTGGTCACCAGTCCGAAGTTGGGCGGGCAGTCGATCAGGACCAGGTCGTACCCGC
>CAKUMG010000232.1 GCA_934667465.1 uncultured Actinoplanes sp.
GCGGTGGCCGGCCTCGTGGGGCGCGTGCGGGCACCGGCCGCGGACGGGCAGCCGTACGTGAAGGGCTGAACGAACCAGAACCGGCAGATGCCCGCGACGCGAGAGCGTGTCGCGGGCATCTGTCCGTTCAGGGGAGGTGGTCCGGTCCACTCCGGTGGTCAGGCACAATCGGCGCATGGAGATCGACTGGGGATCGTTGCGGACCGCCGCCATCGAGGCGATGCGGCATGCGTACGCGCCCTATTCCGACTTTCCCGTCGGAGTGGCCGCGTTGGTGGACGACGGGCGGGTGATCGCCGGCTGCAACGTGGAGAACGCGTCCTACGGCGTCGGTCTCTGCGCCGAGTGCGGCCTGGTCAGCTCGCTGCACGCCACGGGCGGTGGCCGGCTGGTCGCCATGTCCTGCGTCGACGCGAACGGCCAGCCGCTGATGCCGTGCGGACGCTGCCGCCAGCTGCTCTTCGAGCACGGCGGCAAGGACATGCTGGTCGAGGCGCTGCCCCGGCCGCTGACGATGGCCGAGCTGCTTCCGCACGCGTTCGGCCCGGACGACCTGGACAAGGTCACCGGCCCGGCCGCGGTGCCGGACGTGCCGCCGCAGCTCGCCAAGTGGCGCGGCCGCGGGACCGTGTTCGTCCACCCGGACCTGTCCGGCGGCGAGCAGGTGTGGACCGGCTACTGGGAGCGGTCCGGCGGCAGCCCCGGCGAGAGCGACGCCGACAAGGGCGTGCTCGAGGAGGGCCCGAACTTCCCGACGGCCGGGGCCGCGGTCACGTGGGGGCGCACCCGCACCTCGCGGATCGTCGTCGTGGACGCGCAGGGCGGGCTGTCCTGGGCGGGCGAGGGAGAAGCGCCCGAGGGCATCGGCACCACATGGGAAGAAGAGGCATGAGCGAGTTCGCAGCGGTCGACGTCATCCGGGCCAAGCGGGACGGCCACGCGCTGTCCGACGCGCAGATCGACTGGGTGCTGGACGCGTACACCCGGGGTGCCGTGGCCGACGAGCAGATGTCCGCGCTGGCCATGGCGATCCTGCTGCGCGGCATGACGCCCGGCGAGATCTCCCGGTGGACCGCCGCGATGATCGCGAGCGGGGAGCGGCTGGACCTGTCGGCCGTGCCGCGCCCGACCGTGGACAAGCACTCCACCGGCGGCGTCGGCGACAAGATCACGCTGCCGCTGACCCCGCTGGTCGCCGCGTGCGGCGCCGCCGTGCCGCAGCTGTCCGGGCGCGGCCTGGGACACACCGGCGGCACGCTCGACAAGCTCGAGTCGATCCCCGGCTGGCGCGCGAAGCTGAGCAACGACGAGTTCGTCGGCCAGCTGAGCGACGTGGGCGCGGTCATCTGCGCCGCGGGCGAGGGCCTCGCCCCCGCCGACCGCAAGCTGTACGCGCTGCGGGACGTCACGGGCACCGTCGAGGCGATCCCGCTGATCGCTAGCTCGATCATGAGCAAGAAGATCGCCGAGGGGACCGGCGCGCTCGTGCTCGACGTCAAGGTCGGCACCGGCGCGTTCATGAAGGACGAGGGCGACGCCCGCGAGCTCGCCCGCACCATGGTCGAGCTGGGCAGGGCGCACGGCGTCCGGACCGTCGCGCTGCTGACCGACATGAGCACCCCGCTCGGCCTGACCATCGGCAACGCCGTCGAGGTGCAGGAGTCGCTCGAGGTGCTCGCCGGCGGCGGCCCGGCCGACGTGGTCGAGCTGACGCTGGCGTTGGCCCGGGAGATGCTCGACGCGGCCGGCATCGACGCCGACCCCGAGCGCATGCTCGCCTCCGGTGCCGCGATGGACACCTGGCGCGCCATGATCCGGGCACAGGGTGGCGACCCGGAGGCGGCACTGCCCACCGCGCGCGAGACCGAAGTGCTGCGTGCCGAGGCGGACGGCGTGGTGGCCGGGCTGGACGCCATGGGCCTCGGGCTGGCCGCGTGGCGGCTGGGCGCGGGCCGGGCCCGCAAGGAGGACCCGGTGAGCTTCGGCGCGGGGGTGGTGCTCAAGGTGCGCCCCGGCGACGCGGTCAAGGCCGGGGACGTGCTGCTCGAACTGCGTACGGACGAGGCGGAGCGCATCCCCGCGGCCCGCGCCGACGCCGCACGCGCCGTGACCGTCGCGCAGGACGCGCCCACCCCGGCGCGGCTGATCGTCGACCGCATAGCCTGACCGGTCATGAAGGCCGCCCCCGATCCCCGCGCGGTCCGTGACGCCAGCCTCGACGAGCTGCGCCGCCTCGGTCTGCCGCTGCCGCCGCCGAGCTTCCCCCTGGTGTGGGAGCCCGGCGACGGCGTCGAGCTGCGTCCGACCGCCGAGATCGAGGCGCGGGCCGCGGTGCTGCACGTGGTGGTCGCCAGCTGCTTCGGGCTGTCCACCGAGGCGGCGATGGGCTGGCTGCTCAAGTCCCAGCTCGTGGATTTCGTGACGCCGCCCGAGTGGCAGTTCGTCGCGGTCGACCGGGGGGACCACCGGTCGTTCGTGATGCACCACGACGCGGTGTTCGCCCTGGCCTGGCTGCTCGGCCTCTGCGACCACCTGGACCCGACGGCGCCGCCCGAGGGGCTGATGACCCGGATGCCGGACCTGCCCGGCGGCGAGCTGTTCAACGAGTGGCGGTCCCGGTCGCTGGCGGCGCCGCGGCAGGCAGGCGACGCGGCCGTGCTGCTCGACCTCTACTACTGCCTCGACTGGGCGTTCCAGGAGGCGGAACGGACCGGGGCGAGGCTGCCCGGCGAGGTGGACAGCAACGCCGTCGGACAGCGGCGCTGGGCCCTCGAATGGGCGGTGACCTTCACCGGGCCGTACCACGACGACCCCCCGGAGTGGGAAGAAGTCGACCTTTCCGTCTGAGAGATCGACCCTTTTGCCGTACGCGGGTCAGACCGGCCGGTACAGCGCGACGTCCACGGCGGCGGTGACCTTGCGGGCCGCGATCCCGTCCAGCGGCACGTGCCGGGCGCTCGGGGTCATCCCGACGAGCGTGCGGGCCTCCGCGGCCGTCAGGTCCAGGGTCCGCCGGTGGGTCGCCGTGCTCTCCAGGGTGAAATCGGTGCCCAGCGCGCCCGCGACCCGTTCCGCCTTGCCCGGGTCCACCGTGATCAGGTCGTGCGCCGCGATCAGCTCGGCGAGGTGGTCGGGGGCGGGGGTGACGACCGCGAGGACGCCGTCCGGGCGCAGCACGCGGCGGAACTCCGGGCCATTGCGGGGCGCGAACACGTCCAGCAGCAGGGACACCGACGCGTCGGCCACGGGCAGCGGCTGCCACAGGTCGGCCAGGGCGGCACCGGCGCGCGGGTGGGCGCGGGCGGCTCGGCGCAGGGCGGGCTTGGACACGTCGAGGCCGAGGCCGACCGCGCCGGGGCACGCGTCGAGCAGGCGCGCGAGGTAGTGGCCGGTGCCCGTGCCGGCGTCGAGGACGAGGCCGGCCGGGAGGCGTACGGCTGGGGTCAATGCCTCGACGACGAAGTCGTAGTGACCCGCGGCCAGGAAGTCCGCCCGGTCCGCGACCATCTCGGCGGTGTCGCCGGCGTGCGGCGTCCGGCCCGCGGTGAGGGTGGCGTAGCCCTGCCGCGCGAGGTCGAAGGAGTGCCGGCGCGGGCAGCGCAGGGTCCGGTCGTCCGGCCGGGCGAGTGTGTCGCCGCACACCGGGCACCGCAGGTACGGCAATGCTCCGTCGATCATTAGCAGCTTCCCTCTAGCATCTGATGATGGTCGCCATTTCCCACTCGGACATCCTGAAGGCCCCGAAGGCTCTGCTGCACGACCACCTGGACGGTGGACTGCGGCCCGCGACGATCGTGGAGCTCGCCGCGGCGATCGGGCACGAGCTGCCCGAGACCGATCCGGAGCGGCTGGGGGAGTGGTTCGTGGCCGCGGCCGACTCCGGGTCGCTGGAACGCTACCTGGAGACGTTCGCGCACACGGTCGCCGTCATGCAGACCGAGGAGGGCCTGCACCGCGTCGCCAAGGAGTGCGCGCTCGACCTGGCCGCCGACGGCGTCGTCTACGCGGAGGTGCGCTATGCCCCCGAGCAGCACCTCGAGGGTGGCCTGAGCCTCGACGCGGTGGTCGACGCGGTGCACGCCGGGTTCCGCGACGGGTGTGCCGAGGCTGCGGCGCAGGGCAACCGGATCCGGGTCGGCACGCTGCTGACGGCCATGCGGCACGCCGCGCGCTCGCAGGAGATCGCCGAGCTCGCGGTCCGCTACCGGGACAGCGGCGTGGTGGGCTTCGACATCGCGGGCGCCGAGGCGGGCTTCCCGCCCACCCGGCACCTGGACGCGTTCGAGTACCTCCAGCGGGAGAACTTCCACTTCACCATCCACGCGGGCGAGGCGTTCGGCCTGCCGTCGATCTGGCAGGCGATCCAGTGGTGCGGCGCGGACCGGCTGGGCCACGGCGTGCGGATCGTCGACGACATCACCGGCGACTCGCTCGGCCGGCTCGCCTCCTACGTGAGGGACAAGCGCATCCCGCTCGAGCTGTGCCCCTCCTCCAACGTGCAGACGGGCGCGGCCGAGTCCATCGCCACGCACCCCATCGGACTGCTGCGGGACCTGCGGTTCCGGGTGACCGTCAACACGGACAACCGGCTCATGAGCGGCACTTCCATGTCCCGGGAGATGGCGCTGCTGTCCGAGGCGTTCGGGTGGGGCTGGAGTGAGCTGCAGTGGCTCACGATCAACGCGATGAAGTCGGCCTTCATCCCGTACGACGAGCGGCTCGCGCTCATCAACGACGTGATCAAGCCGGCATACGCGAAGTTGATCCAGTGATGTCCCTTATTCGCGGGCATTAACGACACGGGCGTACTTTCGGCCGACGAAACTGGCGATTCGGCCAGCGGCATCCACCGTTCGGTCCGTTTCCCCTCTACAAACACTGCACAATCCGGCATCTTGCCTTGCCGTCGGCCCTCCGGCGAGCAATCGTCTGTGCTGCCGCGATCGCTGGTCGATCGCGTCGGAGGAGCCGGAGCGGAGACCCCGCCGCGCTCCCCCGGAGGAGTGACAGTTAGAGAAGCACCCATATACGAGCAGTGATGCCTGACCGGCGAGGTCCGTAACTTAGGACGCGACTTCGCATCACACAAACGGTCCGGGTCAGGCTGCTCTTTCTCTTTGACACTCGTCGTGATGGAATCTCGGGGGCCCGACCGGGTGTGTCGGCCGTGTGCGGTGCCCGGCGAACCGAACGCCGGGCCCGAATCAGGAGGACGGTGACGTGAGCAAGCGCCCCCAGACGGCGAACGGCGTCATGTCGCGTCTCCGCCGGCCGGCCGGCCGGCTGCGGGACCTGCCGATCTGGTCGAAGCTCGGGCTGATCATGCTCGTGCCGACGCTGGCGACGATCATCGTCGGAACCAGCGGTCTCGTCGACCACATCCGCGAAGCAAGCGACGCCGAGCGCGCTCGCACGCTGTCCGCGCTGTCCCAGGCCGCCGGTGGACTCGTCGACCACTTGCAGAACGAACGCGCCTTCGGGGTGATGATCGCGACCACCGGCAAGCCGGCGGACGCGGCCGACCGCCAGAAGGCCGATACGTCGTACAAGCGTGAGCACGCTTTCGTCGACGACGCGAAAGAGCCGTACGAGCGGCAGAAGGCGGCGCTGGACGAGGTCGACGGTCAGGTCGAGATCCTGCTGACCCGCCTCGACCGCAACCTCGAGGAACTGCCCTCGATCCGCAGCCAGACGACGAACGGCCAGCTGCTGGCCGACGACGTCGAGGGCGCCTATGGCCCCCTGATCAACGACCTGCTGACCGTGCGTGACGTTGCCGCCCAGCAGGCCCAGAACAACGAACTCAGCGGCCGCCTCCGCGTCGTCGCCGCGGTCGCGCGCGCCAAGGACTACATCTCCCTGCAGCGCGACGTGGGCCACATGACCCTCGGTGAGGGCGACTTCAACGCCACCATGCGGAAGAAGTTCCTCACCACCGTCGCCGGCTCCGACATCGCGAACTCGACGATCGAGCAGGTCGCGACGCCCGACGACCGGGCGCTCATCGACCGGGTCATCGCCGGTCCGGCCGAGCGGGCCGCGACCAACCTGACCGGTCCCCTCAACGACCTGAGCGGCGCCAACACCACGAAGATCCCGTTCGACCGGGACAAGTGGGAAACCGCCATGATCGGTTACAACGACCTGTTCCGCAGCGTGGAGAACAGGCTCGACGAGGAGATCGTGGCCCAGGCCACCGACGTCCGCGACGACGTGCAGCGCGACGTCTTCATCGAGACCAGCGTCCTGCTCGGCATGCTGCTGCTCGCCATCGTCTTCGCCTGGCTCGTCGCCCGGTCGATGGCCCGCTCGCTGCGCGAACTGCGGCAGGGTGCGCTCAACGTCGCCCAGTTCGGCCTGCCCCAGGCGGTCGAGCGGCTGCGTGACCCGGCGCTGAGCGGGTCACTCACCCCGGCCCAGGTCGCCGACCAGGTCGCCGAGCCCCTCCCGGTGCGCAGCCGGGACGAGTTCGGGCAGGTGACCGAGGCGTTCAACGCGGTCCACCTCGAGGCGGTGCGCACCGCGGCCGAGCAGGCCGCCCTGCGGTCCTCCGTCGCGACGATGTTCGTCAACCTCGCCCGCCGCTCGCAGATCCTGGTCGACCGGCTCATCGGTCACCTGGACCGCCTGGAGCGCGGCGAGGAGGACCCGGACCGCCTGGCCGAGCTGTTCCAGCTCGACCACCTGGCGACCCGGATGCGCCGCAACGACGAGAACCTCCTGGTCCTCGCCGGTGCCGACTCCACCCGTGTGCAGCGCGAGCCCGCCGCCCTGATCGACGTGCTCCGCGCCGCCCAGTCCGAGGTCGAGCACTACACCCGCATCGAGTTCGGCACGATCGACCGGGACATCGAGGTGGCCGCGCACGCGGTCAACGACATGGTCCACCTGGTCGCCGAGCTCTTCGACAACGCGACCGCGTTCTCCCCGCCGAACAGCCACGTCATCGTCGAGGCGCGCCGCCTCGGTGACGGCGCCGTGCTCTCGGTGGAGGACCGCGGCATCGGCATCAGCCGCGAGCAGCTCCGCGACCTCAACGAGCGGCTCGCCCAGCCCCCGCAGGTGGACGTCGCCGTCTCCCGCATGATGGGCCTGGTCGTGGTCGCCCGGCTGGCCAACCGGCACGGCGTCCGGGTGGAGCTGCGCCCGGCCGACAACGAGCGCGGCACGGTGGCCGACGTCGGCCTGCCCGTCAGCGTGATGGTCGCGGCCGCCCCCAACCGGCTGCCCGGCGGCGACAACTTCGGCTTCGGCCAGGACGAGCCGCCTCGCCCCTCCTTCACCGAGCCGCCGCTGGCGCTCGAGAGCGGCAACGGGTTCGGCAACTTCGGTGGCGGGCGCGCGTTCGACCCGAACCCGCCGATGCCCAACGGCGGCATGCTCGGTGCGGGTGCCGGCCGGTCCGTACCGGCCTGGTCCGACCTCACCGGCGCGCCGTCCGGCGGCTTCGAGCCGAGCAACGGCAACGGCAACGGCTTCGGTGGTGGCGGCAACGGCTTCGCCGGCGCCAACGGCGGTGGCAACAGCAACGGCTTCGGCAGTGGCAACGGCTTCGGTGGCGGCAACGGTGCGAACGGCGCCAACGGCTTCCACGGCCCGCGCAGCAACGAGCCGATCCCGCCGCTGCCCCAGCCCGGTCAGCCGGGCACCGGCTTCGGCGACGGCCTGCCGCAGCGCCGCAACGGCGAGAACATGCGGCCCGACGAGACCGTGTCCTTCGGGCACACGATCCCGCGGCAGCTCCCGCCGAGCCCGGAGACGCAGAACCGGCCGCCGTTCGTGCCGCCGGTGTCCGCGCCCCCGATCTCCGCGCCGCCGGCCCCCGCGGGCCCGCCGCTCAACGCCGGTCCGGTGTCCGCGCCGCCCGTCTCGGGTCCGCCGCCCGTGTCCGCGCCTCCCGCGCGGCCCCAGTC
>CAKUMG010000233.1 GCA_934667465.1 uncultured Actinoplanes sp.
GCCTGACCGTCAAGCAGATCAGCGCCCTGCGCACCGCGCTCGGCGCCGACACGTCGTACGCCGTCGTGAAGAACACGCTCACCAAGATCGCCGCCGGTGAGGCCGGGCTGGAGGGCGTCGCCGCCCTGCTGACCGGGCCGACGGCGGTGGCCTTCATCAACGGCGAGCCCGTCGAGGCAGCCGCCCAGGAGGGCTGGCTGACCCTCCCCCGGGAGTGGGCCGAGGGTGACGTCGTGGTGCTGGAGCTGCCGCTCGACATGGCGCTCGAGGGAAAGCCGGGCCAGCTGACCACGTTCCTCGAGCAGTTGCAGGGCGGCAGCCAGAAGCGGGCCGTGCTGATCGAGTCCGCGGTCTGGACCATGACGCCGGGCGACAACGACAACCCGGACGATCTGTACGAGGACCGGGTGGGCAGCCTCAACCTGCAGATGACGGCGTTCGTGGCACCGCCGCTCGCGGCGGACGCCCCCGCGCTCACGACGGACTGAGCCGGACATTTGCGCCCGGCTTGACCTTCCGGTCCTCAAGTCGTGCCGCCGCCGGGCGATAGGGACGGTGACCACCGCCGCCCGTACGAGAGTTGGCCCGGCATGACGAGCGATCGAGCCCCCGACCCCGCGCCGCCCACGCGGCCCGGTCGTGCGCGCGGCGACGAGGGGTTCACGCTCGTCGAGACGATCATGGCGATCGTCGTCATCGGGACCGTGATGACGGCGGCGGCACCGTTCCTGGTCCGCTCGCTCGCGGTCAGCGCCCAGCAGCGCGGCCAGCAGGTGGCGGTCCAGCTCGCCAACGACGGGCTCGAGCGGGCCCGGGGCCTCGACCCGGACTCGCTGGCGACCGGCCGGAGCCTGATCGCCGTACAGAAGCAGCTCGCCGCGGCGCCCGGCGCGCTGGACGGCTATCTCGACTCGATGGCGGTGGCCACGGGCTCGATGCTGCCGGCGACCTCCACGGACGGCGCCCAGGCCCCGCTGCCCACCGAGCCGCTCCCGGTCACCGTCAACGGCGTCGAGTACAAGCAGTCGTGGTACGTCGGCCTGTGCTACCAGGCCAAGATCCCGGTCACCGGTACCGACATCTCGGCGTGCGGCCCGGTCAAGACGCTCGTGCCGTTCTACCGGGTCGTCGTGGCCGTCACCTGGCAGCACCGGTCGTGCGCGGACAACACCTGCGTCTTCGCGGCCTCCACGCTGGTGAGCATCGGCGACGACCCGGTCTTCGACACCAAGGTCGCGGCCCCGACGATCACCGATCCGCCGGCCCAGAACAGCTACCTGGCCGCCGCCGTGAACCTGCAGCTGCTGTCCAGCGGTGGCAAGCTGCCGCTGAGCTGGTCCTCCACCACGCTGCCGCCGGGCCTGACCATCGCGGCCGACACCGGCCTGGTCTCCGGGGTCCCGACCACGGCCGGCACGTACGCCGCCGTGATCAAGGTCAGCGACCGCGACAAGCAGACCGACGACACGAGGTTCACCTGGACCGTCGCAGGGCCGCCGGCGCTGACCAGCCCCGGCGACCAGCTCGCCCGGACCGGCACCGCGGTCACCCTGCCCCTCGCCGTGACCGGCGGCTTCGCACCGCTGACGTGGTCCGCGACGGGCCTGCCCGCCGGCCTCGCGCTGAACCCCACGACCGGCGTGGTCACCGGGACTCCGACCGCGGTGTCCTCGCAGGTCACGACGATCACGGTCACCGACAGCGGCAAGCCTGCGCCGGCGAAGGCCACTGTCACGTTCACCTGGCGGGTGCTGAGCCCCGTGACCCTGTTCAACCCGGGCGAGCAGACCGCCACGATCGGCGACCGGGTCAGCTACCCGCTGCAGGCCCGGGGCGGGCAGGGCCCGTACGCCTGGGCGGCCACCGGCCTGCCGGACGGCACCTCGATCAACCCGTCCACCGGCGAGGTCACCGGCACGATCTCCCGCGGCACCCGCTACATCACCTCCGTCACGGCCACCGACGCGGCCGGCGGCAGCGCCACGATGGACGTGGTGGTCCGGGTGAACCAGCGGTTCGGCACCGACATCCGGGTGACCGCACCGAACCCCGGCGGCCCGAACCAGAGCAGCACGGTGGGACGGCAGATCACCTCGTTCACCGCCGCGGCGGCCGGGACGGGCGGCTACTCGTGGACCGCGGCCGGCCTGCCGCCGGGCATCACGATGACCACGGCCGGCCTCGTCAGCGGCACGCCCACCACCGCGGGCACCTACAAGGTGACCATGGTGGTGCGGGGCACCGGCGGCACCACCGCCACGATGATGCTGAGCTGGAGCGTGACCGCATGACGCCCGAGCCCGCGGCGGAACCGGACGACGCCGGCTTCTCGCTCTCCGAGGTCATGATCACGATGGCCATCATGTCGGTGCTGATGGTGCTGGTCACCGGTGCGCTGATCCAGGTCTACCGGACCACGTCGGCCACGGAGACCCTCAGCGACGCCCAGAGCGAGCTGTCGCGCGCGTTCCAGCGCTTCGACCGCGAGCTCCGGTACGCGTCCTGGGTGGCCACGCCCGGCACGGTCGGCACCGGCGCCACCGCGGCGACGTACGTCGAGTTCGCCGGCCCGGACGAGACCGACTGCTACCAGCTGCGGCTGCAGCCCGGTCCGTCCGGCACCACCGACCAGGGCGTGCTCCAGCTGCTCACCTGGAAGGCGGGCCGCCCGCCGGCCAAGGGCACGCCCGGCAACACGGTCGCCTCGCAGGTCGTCACGGGCGGCGCCGACCCGTACTTCGAGCTGCAGGCGCCCGGGTCCGCGCCCTACGCGTCCGCGCCGGTCGGCACCACGTACAAGGCAGTCAATCAGCGGTTGCGCATCCGCCTGACCACCTCGACCGGCGAGGGCACCGCCTCGATCGACACCACTTTCACCGCCCTGAACACCACCGACACCACCCCGGCGACGAACGCCTGCAGCGAAGGGAGGCCCCGATGAGACGCACCTGGTTCCGCCGGGCCGCGGACGACGACGCCGGCTCGATGCCGATGGCGCTGCTGGTCTCCCTCGTCGCGATCTCGCTGACCGCCATACTGGTCCCCACCGTGGTCAACCAGGTGGTCAGCACGCGCACCGTCACCAACCGAACGGTGGCGCTCGACGCCGCCCAGGCCGGCCTCGACGCGGCGATCGCCCAGCTCCGCGCCGCGAGCCTCACCACCACGACGGTCGTCGGCACCGAGAAGGTCACGAAGCTCGCCGGCAGCGTCGAGGCCCTGCCGCCGTGCCTGATGCAGGGCGTGCAGGACCTCGCGGGGCTGCGCTACAAGGTCGCCATCACCTACTACGGCCTGCCGGACAACGCCGTCGACGACACCCCCGTGGCGCTGCCCTGCCCGCCGCTGGACGTGCCGGTCACCGCCCGGCTCACCGCGACGGGCACGAGCAACCCTGCGGGCGAGTTCGCCGCGGGCTCGTCCGGCACCCGGACGCTGCAGGCCACGTACACCTTCAAGACCAACAACGAGAACATCACCGGTGGCGCGATCATGCTGGCCGCCGCCTCGAACAAGGAGGGTCTCTGCCTCGACGGCGGGCCAGACGCCTCCCCCGCGGCCGGCACCGCCGTCACCCTGCAGGCGTGCAAGGAGGGTGGCAGCAGCGACCAGCGCTTCTCCTACACCGCCGACCTCAACATCAAGCTGGTCGGCTCGGCGACGGGCCTGGCCCCGGACGGCATGTGCCTGGACGACCCGCTGCCGCACCGGTCCGGCGACGCCGTCACATTCCAGCCGTGCCTCGGGCGCTCCGCGCGGCAGCAGTGGAGCCTGGACGACAACTCCAACTTCCGGAGCACCCCGGACGGCGTCCGCACGGAAAGCCTGTGCCTCAACGTGCAGAGCGCCGGCGACCCCGGCCCGCTGGTCATCGGCGGCTGCGGCGGCACCACCAACAAGCAGGTCTTCCGGATGCAGACCGGCGTGGGCGCCGGCATGGCCTCCGTGGTGACCGACCAGCTCGTGAACTACCGGCAGTTCAGCCGCTGCCTGGACGTCACCGACCTCAACGTGGGCAAGAGCTACATGATCGTGTGGTTCTGCAAGCAGGCCCCGAACGGCGCCGTCACCTGGAACCAGAAGTGGGCGCTGCCCGCCGAGTCGACCGAGCTCGCCACCGCCGTACAGGGCCAGATCCGCACGGCCGGCAGCGACGGCAAGGGCTACTGCCTGCAGACCCCGACCTCGCTCGCCGGTTATCCGACCCTGAAGCAGTGCGGGGCCCTGACCGCGGTCACCGCCATCCCGGCGCTGCAGCGGTGGACGGTCTACGGCAAGACCGGGGACTACGCCACGAGCTACCGCATCGTCGACAACAACGGCTACTGCCTGACGCCGACCGACCTGTCGGTGAAGCCGCCGGACACGCACACCGACGGCACGGCCAAGGTCAAGGTGGCGCCGTGCACCAGCTCGGAACTGCAGAAGTGGAACGCCCCGGCCAACTTCAACAAGCCGATGGTCGTGACGAACCTGCAGGAGAAGTGATCCAGAACGGTCAGGGAGAGAGGCGCCAGACGTCCGTACGGCCGGAGACCGTCGGGCAGGCGACGTAGGGGCGGGCCACCTCGCAGGCGTACGGCGCCGTCGTCTCCACCCCGGCCGTACGCGTGAGCGGCGGCAGCCGGAGCACGCGCGCCGGCGCGGCGGGCCGGAGCGGTTCATCGAGGTCGATGAGGGGCACGCACCCAGCATGCCCCTCATGGACACGGCAGGGTACGGGTCAGCGCCGGGATGGTGACTGTCGGTAGGCTGCCGACATGTCCTATTCGGTCCCGCCGACCCGTACGGCCGCCGTGGTGCGTCAGCTCCGCGACGAGATCGTCACCGGGGAACTTCCGCCCGGCACCCTGATCAAGGACGCCGAGCTCGCCGCCCGGCTCGGGGTCAGCATCACGCCCATCCGCGAGGCGATAGCGCAACTCTCCGTCGAGGGTTTGATCGACATCGCGCCCAACCGCACGCGGCACGTCACCAAGGTGACCCAGAAGAACGCCCTCGAGCTGATCGACGTCATGAGCGTCCTCGCCTGCGCCGGCTTCGACTGGGGCGTCGAGAACCTCACCGGGACGCACCTCGAGCAGATGCGCCGGCGGCAGCAGGAGTTCGTCGACAACCTGCGCGTCGGCAACGTCCTCGCGGCCGGTTCCGCGGGCGCCGAGTTCAGCACGGTCGTCATCCTGGCCAGCGGCAACCGCGAGCTGCAGGCGCTGGTGGACCTGGTCGTCGCCCGCACCAACCGGATACTGGTGATGACCGCGGAGAGCGACATCTTCCAGATTTGGGTGGCCGGTCACGACGACATCCTGGAGCTGCTCGAGCGCGGCGAGACGCGGGCGGCGGCCGCGCGCTACCGGCAGATCTACGTCGACTACCGGGCGAAGGTCGGCAGCGAGCTCTTCGAGTGACTCACGCGGCTTTCAGCCGGGGCAGGATCGGACCCAGCGAGTCAAGGGCACTCTTGCGTACGGCGTAGCGCGTGATCCCCCATCGCTCCCGGTTCCGGCGGATCGCGGCCACGATCTCCTCCTCGGTGCCCACGAGCGCGAACGGCACCTGGCCGAAATCGGCCACGCTCATCCCCAGCCGCTCCGCGTGCTCCGCGTGCACGGCCTCCGCGTCGCCGGTCACCTCGACGAGCTGCACCAGCGCCTCCAGCGTGGTGGCACCGGCGTCCCGGGCCAGGGCCACCTGCGCGTCCACCTGGTCCAGCCGCCACCGGGCCTCGTGGGAGTGGCCGTCGGGCAGCGTCCGGCCGAGCCCGCTCAGGCCGACCACGTCGGCGTGCTCGCCGGCCCAGCGCAGGAGCGCCGAGTTGGCCGTACCGATCAGCAGGGGGATCTTCTCCCGCACCGGCCGCGGCTTCTCCAGCAGCGCATCCTCGAGCCGGACGCCGCCACCATCCATCGTGACCTGCTCGCCCGCGAGCAGCCGGGTCGTCGCCTCCGCCACGGCGATGCACCGGGCGACCCGGCCCGCCACGTCCGGCCGTACGCGCCCGACCGCCGCCCATTCCGCGGGCGTGTGACCGGCGCCCAGCCCGAGCACCGCCCGGCCGCCGGACACCAGGTCCAGGGTCGCGACGTCCACGGCGAGCAGCATCGGTTCGCGTACGCCCGCGTTGACCACGTAAGAGCCGAGCTGGATCGTCTCGGTGACCGCGGCCGCGGCCGCCAGCGCCACGAACGGCGAGACGCACGTGCCCGGATGATCGGCAACGGTCAGGCTGTCGAAGCCGGCCGCCTCCGCGCGGCGGGCGGTCTCCCGCCACTCGGCGGCGTCGCCCGGGCTCACCTGCAGCGAGAACTCAGTCATGCCCGGAATTGTTCAGCGGCCGGACGCCCCCCGCCCAGTTCTTCTGCTCCCGGCAGATCTTTGTGATCTCCTGTCGGCATGCTGACTCCGCCGCCGTTCGACCACGAGCTCGCCGCCGCCCTCGACGCGGCGGGCGGACGCTCGCCCTCGATGACCCTGGAGACCCTGGCCGCGGTCCGGGCCGCCCGCGCCGAGGAGGAGGGCGACCGGCCCTCCGACGCCGAGCTGAGCCGCGGCGGCATGTTCACGGTCGAGGAGCACCACGACGCCGGGGTGCCGCTTCTGGTCCTGCGCCCGACCGCGTTCCCCGCCGCGACGGGGTGCCTCTACTACACCCACGGCGGCGGGATGATCGTCGGCCACAACCGCACCGGCATCCTCGGCGCCCTCGACTGGGCCGAGGAGTTCGGCCTGGTCGTGGTCTCGGTCGACTACCGGCTCGCGCCCGAGACCCCGCACCCCGGCCCGATCGAGGACTGCTACCGCGGGCTCGTCTGGACCGCCGAACACGCCCCGGAGCTCGGCTTCGACGCGCGCGACCTGATCGTGGCGGGCGGCAGCGCGGGCGGCGGGCTGGCCGCGGCCCTGGCCCTGCTCGCCCGCGACCGCGGCGGCCCCGCCCTGCGCGGCCAGCTGCTGATCTGCCCGATGCTCGACGACCGCAACGAGTCCGTCTCCGCACACCAGATGGCCGGCGTGGACACCTGGGACCGCTCCGACAACGAGACCGGCTGGACCGCCCTGCTCGGCGCGGCCCGCGGCGGCCCGGACGTCTCCCCGTACGCCGCACCGGCCCGCGCCACTGACCTGTCGAACCTGCCGCCGGCCTTCATCGACGTCGGCTCGGCCGAGACGTTCCGCGACGAGGACGTGGCCTACGCGACCCGCATCTGGCAGGCCGGCGGCAGCGCCGAACTCCACGTCTGGCCGGGCGGCTACCACGGCTTCGACGGCGCCGTCCCCGCGGCGGCCATCTCCCGCGACGCCCGGGCGGCCCGCTTCCACTGGCTCAACCGCCTGCTGGCCTCGCCCCGCCCCGCCTGACCGCCCGCACTCCCCCGAGGTGTGTCAGTCGAGCTTGGGGGCTTCCATGAGGTCGCGGGCCGAGACACCGTCGATCGTGGTGCCGTCGGTGAGGTGCAGGGTGAGCGTGGTGCCGCCCGGCGCGTCCACGCTCTCCGGGTACCACGCGAGGAAGTAGCCGCCGGACACCGTCGCCCGCACGGACCGGTCGCCCTCGGGCACCTCGACGGTGACGCCGGTGATGTCCGTGCCGAGGTGACCCGCCATCAGGCGCCCGGGACCCTCGCCGGTCGTGAAGCCGCCCCACGCATGCAGTTCGACGCCGCGGCGGCCGAGCGACGCCGTGTCGAGCGGATCGGCCATGTAGCTCGGGTTGGTCACCTCGCCGTCCTTGTCCCGGAAGCACGTCCTGCTCCAGGCGGAGGTCACCACCGTCAGGTACGCGTACTCGCCACGCTTCTCCGCGGCGGCGACCCGGGGCGAGTCGCCCGCCAGGTCCGGGGCGCAGGTGGCGGCGATCCGCTGGGCGTCGGCGGCGGGCAGGGGCGACGGCGTGGGCGTCCAGGACG